>CALDGA010000062.1 GCA_937942085.1 uncultured Flavobacteriales bacterium | reverse complement strand
TCAGAACCCTGCACCCCAGCGAAATTTGTCGCCATACGTGCGGGCTCTCCACGAGAACCTGCATAGAGGTTGGTTTCTTCCACCGAGAATTTACGGGCGCTCACCACGGCCATCTCGTTTTTCACATCTCCACGAGGTGTGGCGACCACATCTACTTCGTCAAGCTTCACGGTGCTTTCGGTCAGTTCTACTCGGATTACGGCTTGCTTAGCAGAGTTGAGTTCTACCACCGAGCTCTTGGGCTCATATCCAAAGAGCTGTACAGCAACAATTTTACGGCCTATTTCTACTTCGACAGAGAATTGGCCATATTCATCGGAAAAGGCCTGTTGATTATCACAAATGACCATGGCATCGGCCAATGGAAATTTAGATTCGGCGTCCACGACAGTCCCACGAATGGTTTGTGTCAAGGTTTGAGCGTTCATAGTTCCTGCTAGAAGCAAGAAAAAAAAGAGCACATGGCGTTTCATACAAATTGATTTTGTTGAACTACAATTTAAGGCAAGTTCACGCGCGCCCTGCTCCTCATGAAATGAAGTTTTTGAGAAGTTTTACGTGTTTAGAAGTAAAAATGGGACAGCACAACTAAATCCTGGTTCAAAAATGAGATTCATGATCCGCAATTGACCACACCTTAATGACCTCATCTGCTAATAGAACTCGGAAAACTTGGATTTGCCTTTGGCATATACCTGCCAGACCATACTGCCGGAATACGTGCCGGTGAGGGCACTTAGCTTTTTAAACGGATGCTTGGCCGTAGCAGCCCGCGCACGTTGGATTTTTGAGAACCTTCCATAGAACGCAAAATGCGCTTTGATGATGGCAAAGGTATGCTTTGGCTTGCCTTCGAACAGGAACTTAAATCCAGCCACACCGTCGAGGATCAGACGCACGAATACGAGTGCCATCGCTTGGTGGTGAGGAAGGTTCTTGACTAATATGGATAAGTTGTTGCGGAAGTTCAAGAAGGTCTTTCTCGGGGAATCCATTTGCAAGGTCGCCCCTCCTAAGTGGAAGACGGTGCTCTCGGGTTGTACCCAAATATCATATCCTGCCCGTTGCATGCGCCAGCACAGGTCGATTTCCTCCATGTGCGCGAACAACATAGGATCTAGACCGCCGAGCTCTTTAAAGACGCTGGTCTTCAACGCCAAACAGGCACCGGTAGCCCAAAAGACTTTGCGCGGTTGGTTGTACTGGCCGATATCGGATTCAAGGTGGTGCAAGATGCGGCCACGACAGAAGGGATAGCCTAGGGCGTCGATGAATCCTCCGGAGGCACCGGCATATTCAAAAGAGTCCGGTTGGCGGTCCCAAAGAATTTTTGGTTGTAGGGCGGCACAATTTGGGTGTGCTGCAAAATGATCGGCGATGGGGTTAAGCCATCCCGGGGTGGTACGAACGTCGCTATTCAGGAGGACGGCATAGGGTTCGTGGATACTGGCCAATCCCTTGTTGTATCCTCCGGCATAGCCGAGGTTCTCTCCTGTTTGGATCCACTGGACCTGGGGGAAATTGGACACCACATACTCCTTAGAATCGTCTGAACTATCATTGTCCACCACATACACCGGATGCGGGTCGCTGTGGGCCACAACTCCTGGCAAATAGCGCTCTAGCAGCGCGCGCCCGTTCCAATTCAATATGACGACGGCAATCTTCTCCACTAGTTATTGTACATATCGAACCAAGTTCCCTGGTTCCCAATGATTAACGAATTTGAAATGCGTTCGCCGAAATTATCGCGGCCGTATTTGGTCGAGGTGGCGTCGATATCCGGGCCTGCGTTGGTGTGGCGACTGAGGTGGTACTGCCATTTGTGGTCTTTAATCTCACCGATGGCACTACTATGAAGCAAGGTATATTGTCTACCGACCAATTCCTGATCGACAAAAATGAATACTTGATTTTGTTGGGTGGGCGTGCTTGGGCTCTTGAGCTGGTCGTATTGCCAGATTTGGTAAGGGTAGTTTTTACCGTCAAAGGGACGCTCCTCCACCAACGACGGAGCACCATATTGCAGGAACACACGCCCCATTTGAGTTTTATAGCCCTTCATGGTCTTAGAACCGAACTCTTCATCCACTTTATCGACGATGGCCAGGTAGCCTTTCCAAGTCCCTTCTGGATTCTCCGGGGCCTTATTTTGCCAGAAATTTGCGATGAATTTGGCCGCCAGGGCCGTATCCGGTTGGTCCTTCAGGTTCATTAAAATACGGCGGTCCGAAAGCGTTGCAATGGGCGCAATCATCCCGAGGTAGTCTTGGATGTGGGACCAATTTCCCCATCGTGCCTCAAACATTTCTTTATCCAAGGTGGGGCCATCAACCTCCCACTTTGAGAGCATATTTTCATCAAACCATTGGAACGCCGTCTCCTTGCGTTGTACCGCGTTGCCCTTTGCATCGAGTACTTCCAGCGCTACCGCATAGGTTCCGCTGAGCACCCCTTCCATGTTGTACTGTATCTTCAACGGGTTCACTCCGACCTCCAAACGTTTAAATCCGTAGGTCCCAGGAACTAATTGGCCCGAGATATCCGAAAGTTGGTATCGCAACACGTATTGCCCTGAATCCACAAAAACTTCCGCATACCACGCCACATCAGCTTTCGTATACAAGGGCATCCCCAGATTAGCCATGGGTACCACTGAAGTACCGGATTTTTGATACAGGTCCAATTCCGTTTCGAGTGTATCTAATAACAGCGCAGGCGACAGATATAGTCCCTCCGATTCTAAGGTCAACGTATCCTCGTACCGCCACTCCTGTCCGCTCACCTCGTCTCTGAGCACTACCTCCACCGGTACTGGGGTCCAATTTTCAAAAGCCATTACACTTTTTTGCAACAATAAAGGCGCTCCCGA
>CALDGA010000061.1 GCA_937942085.1 uncultured Flavobacteriales bacterium | reverse complement strand
TCCAGTGTCAGTGTTGGTTGCAGTCATGCCCACCACAACACACTTTACGTGTTCTGGATCCTGGTGGCTGGCGCAGTTCCGTTGCGGCTCAAACCGCACAATCTTGTATTCTATGCTCATGATTTTTTATTTGGTTTCTTTCGTTCCGATTTTTGGCGGATCGTTCGGTATTTATATTCAGTGATGCTTGCCATTTTGATGGCAGTGTCACTTACTCCCAAAGTTTCCATAATGCGGCTATAAGGAATATCCCTGGCCCTCATCATCTCCATCTCCCAGTTATACTCAGGCGGGATACGGTGGCTTTTATTAATATCGGGCAGTGGCTCTAAATGCTCTTCAAAACATTGGACATCCTGGCCTGCCTTCCATAGCTGATAACGGATAAAACGGATAGGGCTCCTGGGTATAATAAACCACTCTCCGTTGGCGTGAAAATCATTCAGGGCAGCGTGTATGTAAGCCTCCCTAACAGTCCCTCCAGGAATGCACTTATGCAGCACTAACTTCTGAGGGCACCCAGTCTGCAAGTTCTCAAGCCGACTGTGCGGATCTACCTCCGTCCAGCCCACCTTGTAGTAAGGTGTGTTTTGCATCTGAAGAAAGTAGATCATTTGATCCTGGGTTGGGCCTTGCGCCACTGAGGCGATGGAACAGCAATGGCAATCAACTGTCCTCCCATTTCCTTGTAGGTGATGGGGCAGGGTTGACCCCAGATGTTCGGCCTGTAGAGCCTTGCGTCTTTGACTCTGACAATGTGCTTATCGTCCACCTGGACAATGCGCCTGTTCCGATATTGCCAATTAGTTACCAGGCCCGTTAGCTCTTCGGACTTCAGGGTCTCTGGCATGTATTGCTCTGGAAAGAAGTGCCTTTTAATCTTCTCTTGCCCTGGCAGTGTGATGATGATTTTGCGATACTTGCCCCGCACAAAATCCTCACCCTCCGTCAGGATCTTGTCTCTAAGCTCTGCCACTGTTCGGCGATTAAGCCCCAGATTGGCAGACAATTCTTTCTCGTCGATAGGCATCGATCATCTCTCCCACTTCAGGTTTTAGGTCTTTGACTTCCCCTTCATTCCGAATGGTATGGTCAAAGTCGTAAAAATCTAAATCTGTCTCAGAGCAGTGATCCCTTGTCTTTTCACACATGCAGTAACCTGGCCTTTCAACCCTCACCATAAAACCACCCAGGTCAGAAATGAGTTTGGCTTCATTCTCAAACCTTACATCGGTAATAAACACCCACCCCTGGACCAGATCGGAACCTAAGCGATCCCGCATCTTGTTCAGCCAATACTCCCGCCCATATAAGGCCCTCCGATATTCGGTGCCCCACCACTGGAGCAGGGGCCTGAAAAACTTTTTGCGGGTCTCGATATACTTAACCGATAGACCCAGCAGATCTGCCACCTCCTGCTTAACCATATCCCCAAAAGCTATCCTCTGGATTGGCTCACTGCCCACTAGCTTTGTGGCAATTTTATAGACCTCGTCTTTGCCGCTCCCCATCCGCCCACTAAGCCCGATAATCCGAAGGTCCATAAAAGAGATGTCAGATTGGTGGATATACACCATAAGGTCAATTGTCAGGATTATGTTTTTTCATTTAATTGTTGTAATCAACAGAGGGTAGGTATACACCAGGGGAGTCGTGTTCATAACTGACTGGTTTAAACATAAGCAACCCCTGGGGAGAAATCCCTGGGGGTTTTTGTTGTCATTGTTGTCATTGTTGTCATTGTTGTCATCGGGGCTCCTTTTGCAGAAAAATTTCTGAGAGGGAGAATCCGTTTCGAGGATTGTGGCGGCGAAATATCCAATATCCCCCCCACCCCTGGTGCTGGTCATTTCTGTGCAGTTTCTGTGCAGTCGTCAGGCGGAACGTCAATAATGCTGGGGTTTTTGTCAGTCTGCACAAGATCAACTGTCTTAGCGGAGGGCAGGGAGTCCAGGTAAGCGTCCATTCGTTTGCGGAAATCCTCCTCTGAATCCACCTTACGGTGTTCAATCACTGTCTTCTCGCCATCCAGGTCCCTCTTTTTGTCTGACAGGATACCAATGGTAACGGATTTCTTATCTGGACTGAGTTTCCCCTCACGCAGATCTTGATGCAGTGAATCCACCATCTCAGTGATCAGATCGCTCAGTTTAGCGGAGGTCCTCTGTTTCCAGTCTGGGATCTGAGACCTGATAGTTTCCTTGATACTCTGGGCACTTGCCCTGGCAATATTGTTCCTGTGGGCCACTGAGGTTAAGCTGTAACCCTCTATCAGGTCCTGGCATACCTGGTTATACTGCTCATCGCTCAAACTGCTTCCTGGGCCTTTCTGGGGGCTATTAAACTGGGGTCTACCTTCTCCGCCTTCTGGTGCGCTTACCTGGAGGTCTGTGGTGTTCGTCGAGATATTTTTGGAGACGTTCTGCTGCTTTGATGGCTTCATCTTCAGTTTCAAATGTGTAGTGATCGTCAGGAAGGGGCTTTAAACGAGCGAGACGGGGTCCAGCAGGCATTTTCATACCCAGATGGTCAGTATACACCCTAAAGCCAGAAAGATCGCTTAGAGGGACAACTATGGCCTTTATGCTGGTCAATTGAGTTCCTCAAGGGTCATTCTTAGTGATTCAAGCTCTTTCGCCATCTCATTGTATTTCTCCCTCGTTCCAGGGTCCCAGGTGGTGGTCAGTGCAGCCTCGGATCGGTGTGCATTGCGATATTGCCTCATTTCCTCTTTGAGTTCCTTCTCTCGCTGCATCCAGTAGTAGACGTTGCCCTTCGGTGCCTTCGTCTCTGAGCTGACCCAGGTTTCTGGATCGTCCTCGTATCGCTCTTGCCCAAACCAGGTGGCTGGATAGGGTATGAATTGTGATTCCTTGCCTTCAGTGGCTTTTGCGTAAGCTTGTGTGCGTTTCATGAGTTCTTCTTTCCCTATCTTTCCGATCGCTTTCTTGATTGCAGCTAATGCCTTCGGTCGTGCCACCTTTCGGGGGTATGCAGAGTAGATTTCCATCGCTGCCTTTTCCTTCTCTTTATCATTCCCCCTGGAAGGGGGATTAGAGGGGGTATTTGTCTTTGTCTTTGTATTACTATTATATGGTAAAATATTTTGACCAGGTGCTTTACCAGGTGCTTTACCAGGATCCTCATCTGGGACCTCAAAATCGACTCCTCCAAAGGTCAGTGTGGGAGACTTGAGTGAGTAGTCCTGGCGGATCCTGCCTGCCCTAAAATCGGCATCTAGGATCCCGCAGTTCACCAACTCATCCTTGAACTTCAAAAGGGAAGGTTTAGATATTCCCAAAATCCCTCCTATCTCAAGGGAGGACACTGCCAGGGTCTTTGGCCATCGGGCCTGGTTGAAGCGATGCAGGAGGTAGAAATAAAGCGAGGTGGCACCATTACTCAGCCCGAAGTGCGCCTGACACTCCCAGTAGACCCTGGCTAGTTCAAAGTAGATGTGCCCCTTCATCCAATCTTAGGCCAGCATCTGGCAAGTGCTAGTTCCGGTGGGTATCCTATCCAGCGCAAGACAGCAGCAAGGTCTTCAGTAGTGGTTTCAACCGCAGGCTGGTCTGTGTAGGGCAAGTAGAAGTCAAGGTCCTCCTGCGGCACCTCTGAGCGCATTTTCTCGCCAAAGAAATCCCAATACACAATGCATGCTGCTGCCCTGCGTAATTTTGGATCCTCAACCTGAAGAATGCGCTTGCGCAGATCGTCTGGCTTCAAGCCTTTCCTCCAGTTAGTTCTGGCACCGTTCCATCTCATTTTTTTGGGTAGAACGTAAAACGATCAACTGGCAGGTGAATCATGATGTAGGAATCGTCGGAGTTGTTTCGATACATAGATGTCTCAACGCCAATTTTAGATTCTAGGATGTCCCTGGGGGTAGGTGTAACCATTCCGATCAGGTCATCAAATTCATTCACGTAGATGAATGGAACGTCCAACGTCCTGGCGTAAAAATTACACAGGGTGTATTTAAGAAACTCTAAAAATATAGTGGGGAACTGATCGTGATCATACTTGCGCCTTTTATACTCAAGCAACGCTACTGGTTTTTTGTTCCGAAAAGCCAACCAGTCCGCAGTGTATCTCCTGTGGATCTCCTCCAGGCTGCAATCTAACAATGTCTCTACTCGCTCCATCGCATGCCTCTGGCACTTCAGGTCGTGTTCGGTTTCGTAAAGTGTCATAGTCTTTAATTCCCGCACAAAGTCTCATCACTAAATCATCAAACTCCTTTTGACGCTCAGCGTCCCACTCTCCACAGGCCCGATCTAACTCAAGACTGTGGAGGTAGGACAACTGCTCATTAACGTCTGGATGCATACCATTCGTGAGGTGAATATTTTTTCTCTTCACACCACAAACGATATAAGAGATTAAACATTCTCCACCCTCTCTCGATCTCCATCCGTTCCCATATCTTTTCAAAGATTCCTCCTCGTTCGCCTGGGGTGGTATCTATTGCCACAGATATGGGTTGAGGCTTTCCATCTATCGCATAGGCATAAGCTGATAGCTGGATGATGTAAGGGTCGTACCACTTTGGTTGTGGTTTACCCGTTTTACTGCGAGCGACCTTCGATGACTTCCAATCCAGAACTGCAAGACCGCAAGCTTGATGCTCGACCAGGGCATCGACCCTGCCACCGAATGCAATCTTATCGCCGATGTGGGTCACAACTCGTTCTGTCCATCTGGTTCTAACGATGTTCATTGTGTTGTAATCGCTGATGCCAACCGAAAATGGATTGCCATCAACTGCTGGTTTACCTGCCAGGATATCCTCTGCCATTGAGTGGATCTGTGTTCCTAGATCCATTGCACCCTGGCTTTTTTCCCTGGCCGCTTTTACGACTGCTGATACCTGATCTTTCCGATCGGTAAACTTAGCCTTCACTTCATCTGCCATTTCCAGTGCGGTCTCTGCTGCTACGTTTTGCATCCATACGGCAATCCCTGGTTTATTCATAACCCCCAGGATAGTGGAGGGAGAGGGGAGCAACCCCTCTTCCCTCGCTGCACGTATACCGCAGCCGTAAGCAGGTTCATTCTGGGCAGTGTAGTAGTGATCACCGTCACTGGAACCTTGCTTAATAGTTGTCATGCGAAAGATGGAAGATCGTCGTTCGAGTCCATAGTGATCTCATCAATCATCTTGATGTTCGGATAGGTTCGGCCATTGGTGGGCGAAACGTAATGCTCGATCTTAATTCGGCATGCCCTGCCCACAATCAGTTCAGGCGTGAACACTTGATTCTCTTTCAAGATGCGCCGATCAATCATGTCCAGGAACTCCCGCAATGAAGCTTTAGCTCCCAGGGTCTGATTCATTGGCTTGCTCTTAACCTTTAGGGGCAGACCATTTTCATCCTTCTCCTCGACCTCGAAAACTACCTTGAGTTTGTTTTTGAAAGATTTCTCTTCCTTCCAATTTTCAAGATCCTCTTCCCTAATCATCTTGCCGTTTTTGTCCTCATATTGACTGAAGCCAAACACTTCGATGATTGTGCTGTTGTGCCAACCTTCTGCTGGTAGGTCCTGCTGGACCGATGTCGGTATTGCTATTTCACTCATACGATTACTTAGTGTGTTCTTTTATTATTGTTACGTGTTTTTTTAATCGCTTCAGGAACCTGCCTGAAATCAACCGTCTTTTAGTTGATAACCCTGTGCCCACTGGATCTGCCACATTTGTCATTGGCCATCCCTCCTCAAGAACAAGGAGGTAAAGACCTGCGGCACTTACGCCCATCAGTTTGGCGACATCGCTCAACATGTATTCAGCATGCTCGTCAAACCGATGCTTCACCTTCACCAGGTTGTCGTATTGTGGTCGTCTCAGGTTCATGCCCTTCAGCATCGTCGTCATGTGTTTCATATCTTATGGTTTTACTTTTTGTTTTTGTTTTTGCTTTCACTAGCTCAGACTCTCTGAGCAGTTGAAATCCATCTTCGGCAAGCATTGTCATCAACCAGGGCTTGCCATTTTTTTTGTGAGCAACGATTCCCATCTCGCCTTCGTTCCGATCGCGTTGGGCCTGCTCAACTGCGCTGTAGATATTAAGTTTCTCAACTCCCTTAACTTCCCAATGCACTGCTAATTCGGGGGTCACTACATCTGGGGCAGCTTCTCCAGTGGTTGGGTTTTTGCCGCTATACTGTGCGCCCCTAAAAGCCTTCCAGCCTTCGGACCTGCACTCATCCCTCCAGGCCCTCTCAACCCTGGCACCCTTAGCTCGACTGTTGATTTTTTTGGGCATGCTCCAGGAGGGTGAACGGTTTTTTCTTAACCTGATCCAGGGCCAGTTGAATCAGCATGCGACTTGTGTTTGATGAAGTTTGTTGAATGTAGTCTGCGACTCGATCAACCTCGTCCTTGATGGGGCTATCAACCCGTATGCTTAATATGTGTTCTTTCATTGGTATGTATACACCCAGGGATGAAAAGAGGTTCTTGTTGCCCCTGGAATGAGTGTTTAAATCAATGGTAGGTTTACACCCTAGTCCAAAAGAAAGGGAGCCAACACTCCCTGCAAATTATTCCCGCAAATCAGAATTCTCTAGTATCGCAAGAATTTTTACTAAAGTTTGCTCAACATTTTCTATTCGCTCTATCGCACTTTGGTTGTTACGACCAGTTTTCTCACCTAACTTTTTTCGCATAGCATCCGTTTGCCATAACAGGCTCAGGCCAATCGCGACGATAAGGGGTAAGGTAATATAGGATATCCTCTCTACCGCAGTTTTGATAATGCCCACATTCTTTGCGGCTCTTGCTTTTCCTGCTTCTTCAATCGCTGCACTAACCTGTGCAGCTTCCCGTAGTTGTTGCATTTACTTTTTCTCCTCTCTATTACTGAATTTTGACTGCGCGAAGTCTTTGTAATCTACACCCCAATCTTCGCATTTCTCTCGAATGGCTTCCTCGATCAGATCGACCACAGGCACCCCCTGTTCGTTCGCATATTTGCGAAGGGCATCTGCGTTCTCCTCCCGAATCCACCAGTTAATTAGTTTCTTATTGCTTGCACGTTTACTAGGCATATTTTATTGGTTGCACGTTTACTAGGCATACTGTGCCTTATCTATGTATACACCGTCTGATGGTGTCAACATTATTTGATTGCTTTGGACAAAGACTGTCCCAGGGGGTCAATTACAATTCGATTCTTCACACGACTGGCATCATAGTAGTGCCTGGAGGTGGTGAGTGGATGGGAGTGTCCAGCGTATGACTGGGCAGTTGTCAACGATCCGCTGGTGTGAGCCACTAAGGTAATATACTCGCCCCTCAAATGGTGAGTGGGTTTTTTGTAGTCTCTGAAATCACCACCAGCCAATTCAACTGCTCGTCTCCATTCCAATCGATAGTGTTCGTCATCTGCCCTGTGATGGACAGTATATCCGATCAGGTGAATGATTGGCTCATCCTTCCGTTGGGTCAGCTTGCTGGCTTGAATCTTTTTTACCAGCCATTCTGGGATTGGAACCCATCTTGAATTGCTGGACTTGCTGCTCCATCCATCTTGCCAGATTTCTCCCTCGCTGTATTTGGCAGTGTGAGTCACGTTGACAAACCATTCTCCATTTTCCTGCACAAGCCACTCATGCCTTGCATTGATAATTTCGGATTTACGCAACCCGCAGCATCTCGCGAGCCAGTAGCGAACGTAGAGATTCCAACTCACTCTGGGATTGGATGCCTGGTTAAAGTTTGCAGGATCAGAATAATGCCGATCCAATTTGGCCAGGACCGCAGGGTCTGCTGCTTTGAATCGTTTGTGTTCAACCTTCTTAATTTTTGCCGATCGGATTAAAGCGATGGCAGAATCATCCAGATCCAGACCACTGTAAATTGTCCCTGCAAGTTCAGGTTTAAAGAGGGCCTTGAAGTTGCGTAGGAATCGATTGTAGGTCCCTGCTGCCTTCTGGTATTCCTCGCCCTGCTGAATCACTCTACGGCCATCCGTAAATAGCTTTGCCTTGAAATCTGCAATTGGCTTGCTCACTCCCTTGTCCTTGATTGCGAAATCTGACAAGTGAACCTTGTGCAAATCTTTGGTGCCGCAGATGCGCTCCGCTGCCGACTTAATCTGCTTGCTATGCTGGAATTCAATTGGCTTGCCTTTAGCGTTCTCAATCTCCCCTCGCTGAGTTGCCTCCCAGTGCCTGGAGCAAAGCTCACCGATTGTGACATCGTCTCGCCTCACCTGCTCTGGTTCCGGTGCATCAAAGAAGTGGTTGGCAGCAATAGCGATTGCCTCTTCCTTGTCGCTGGTGCGGGTCGCTATCTTTTTTGTCCCACCCTGGGGGCGGAAGTAATAGTTGCCATTCCTGGCAGTCAGCAAAATAGTCGCTGACAATGATCCTTGCTGGATCTTGTATTTGTTGTTCGCTAGTTGTCTTGTTTTCATTGAAAGTATACGTAGTTTAAGCAAAGGTATTTCCATCCAGATGGGATCTTATCTCCCACCGTTAGTCTGTGAATTCTCCATCCTTGTCGTCTGGCAAACCGAATCATCCTGGCATGCTCGTTCCGAATGCTGCGCCTTCTCATAGTCGATAAAATGCGTGATCACCGATTGTGTAGAGTGGTTTGCGATTTGCTGCCCAATAGGGCCTGCGTTTCATCCAGGTCGCGTGATAGTGGTTTGCACGTTTGGTCTGAGTCAGATCAATCCTGTCTGGATTTGCCTCAAGCCAGAGAGCGAATTTGGCCTGGGGTGTTCTGAGCAAATGTTCCAGATCAGAATATCGTTTCCCATTCCAGCAACTAAACTGCCTGGGTTGCCTGCATACATGCTCCAGGCTGATGTTGCGCTCCAGGCTTCTCTGGATGATTACTGCCATCACTGCGGTTTGCCCTGCTTCCGATTGATTGCCTGCCTCTGCCAGGATCGTGAGTGCTACGGTGTGATCGCCTGCGATGGCAGCGTTCCAGCTCAAAAGGTGGATACACACCATCAGATTTTTTTTTAGCGTTTCAGGCTTCATGCTGCTGCCTCCTCACGTTTCTCAATTTGTTCATAAACAAGCTGAGAGAGGTGAATCCGAATGATCGAAAAAGCCAACCTGGTGGCGTATGTGTCGTAATCAAGAAACTCGCCACCGTTCAGTTCTTCGACCTCATCCTGAGCCTCGTTGTAGAGACTGGAGTCCCAGTTGCGGACTAGGTGAACCAGGTCGTGAGCTTTGCCGTAGTAGATGACGTGTTCGGATGAGTCAGCGTGTTCCCAAATCAGGGTTTCAGCATCTTCCCGTTCCAGGGTTTCACCGATGATGACATCCTTAATGGTTTCGATGTAGTCGAGGTATTCAATGTGTGTTTTCATTGTCGTGTTCGTTTAGGTTAGGGGTGGGGGGAGCTAGGCTCCCCGTTGATTCGTTGCTCAGGCTGCAACAGGAAGTAGCACTTTCTTTTCGAAGTAGTCGCCGATGTGTTGAATCACAAGGGAGTGGCGAAGAGTGCTTAAGTGCGCGATCACCTCTCCATTTTCGTATTCAGCCAGTTCCAGGATTTCTATGATGCCGTCCGTCTGCTTGATCAAAACCTTCACAGTCCTTGTGTCATCTGCGAAGGCTTGAAACGGGACGTAGGTCAGAGTGGTGGTGCCATTCTTTCTGCTCCTTTGTTTGCGGGTAAGTTCGATAATTGCGTTCCAGGGATTGTCGTTGTTCATCGTTTTGTTCTTTCTGGTTTAGTTAGGGTGTGTAACCACCGTTGACGTAGACAAGGTAGTAGGGTGTATACACAATGTCAAGGGTGTATATACAAAAAATTTTGAGGGGTAAATCTGTGCAATTGCACAGAAATTTCTGTGCAGGGAAACTAAAAAACCCCAGAAAACTGGGGCTTTTAGAGATTGGGGAAAGATTTTAAGTCTTGTGCGTCTGCCAATTTCGCCACACCGGCAAGAATCTTTTTTTGTGGTCGATACCGTTACGTAGACAACGTATGACACTGTAAACACAAGGGATATGGAAAGTGTGTCTGGCATCGCAAATAAAATTAGTTATACAAGTGAAGCAGGGAGACCACAAGCAGAATCATGAATACCTGTGCAATCTGTGCAACCACGAGAATGAGATCTGAGTCTTCAGCACTCATCATCGCCCTGATCACCCAGGGCTTTCATGCTCTGGGAAATGAGGGAATGCTGGGTGACAGTGAGGGTAGAAATCAGCTCGCCAATCGTGAGGCGATCTGAGTATTCGGTGAGAAGAGAATCAAGCCGATCAGCGAACTCATCGAAGTGATTCTCATCCCCTGGTTGTGGGTCAGGGGCAGGTCCAAAATTAAACCTGTTGATCATCGGAGGACTTCCCCTTCGAGGTCGCGTTCAAAATGACTTTTGCTGACTCGCCCTTGTCAAAAATACTGCGATCATAAAACATCCCTTCAGCCTTAAATCTGTCGTTTAAACGCTTGATAATCTCAGCGTCAGAATCGTGCCTACTAGCTTTCTGTTTCATTTTCTTCCTTCTTTTTATTCGCCTTCATATGGGCAAAGATCTCCTGAAAGAGCGACCTACGATCCTCCCTGGACAGTTTCTGTATGTCCAGTCCAATCTGATTGTCGATCTCTGCGATCTCATCTTCTCGATTGTCGAAGCTCTCTGGCTGCGTCTGCATAATCCGCTCTTTCTGCTCGTTTATTGCCTACATTTAGGCCCTTGTACAGGTCTTTCTCCCAGTACCAAAGTACAGCTTGTAGGTCTGCATTAGTAATGTCGATATTCTTTTCTTTCTTCAGTCTTGCCTGGGCATGTGCCATTGCCTTCCTGATCCAGGCACGTTCGCTGCCATTGGATGGGGCCTGGTTGATATCCTTGAGGTAAATGTGGAGCCTCTGCGCTCTTTTCTCAAGCTCAGTGCGTCCTTTAAATTTGCGCTTCTCAATGGCTCGATAGGTTGCCTTCAGCCAGTTGTTGAGAACTGGGTAAGCCTTCGCCCCCTTGAAACCAGGTTTCTGGAAGTCAGCAATCAACTTTTTCAACTGCTGCGCCACCCTGGGTCGCAACTCAGATTTGCCAACCTCTGCCAACTCTTTTGCCTGACTCAATACACCTTGAGGTGCGTCGACCAGAGTCCCTCTAATGCGGTTGATGGTTCGCATGAACCACCTGTCCATCGTGACGCTATCAAAAAGCTTGTTCAGATTGCCGTAGAATGAACCTATCTTAGGCCCAAACATCATTGAACCTATGACTGTGTGATCCGCCAATTCGCCTGTAAGTTTTCCAATACCTTTCTTGACCAAATACTTGTTTAGATCTCTAACGCTGATTGATCCCAGCAGGAATTCCCTGGCCTCATTTAAACCACCGACATCTGCGATTAAGTCGTTTAAGTTTTTCAGACCCGCATTGATGGCATCCTTGTTTTGCCCACCCCAGTCAGAATCTGACAATATCTTGCCCGTCTTTTTGTAATGCTCATACAGGTAGTTGGCTCGCTTGAAATTGCTTCGGACATCCTGACCGTTTGATGTGACTGCGATAAACGATTTAAACAAGCTATCCAGACCAGTATCGCTCTTCAGTTCAGGGTGCATCTCATAGAGGTAACCCATCGCCTCATCGATCTTGCGATCATACCAGCCCACTGCATCAGCGTCCTTTGCCAGTGCAGCGGATGCCTCCTCAAATATGGTATCACCTAAGGATTGAGCGTTAATCTCAGACATTTCCTCAAGCTTACCAGCCCTGGCTGATCTCTCAGCAAGGTAGCTCGCCATCTCATACATTGTCGGCTTCCCTGGCTTGACTGATTCAATCTCTTTAAGGGTGGAGTCAAAGTTCTTGAAGATATCAATAGCAGACCGCTTTAGTGAAGGCTCTTGAAACTCACTTACTGCACTGTTCACTCTGTTGACTCCTACGTCATATACAGCTTTCTGTAGCGGAGTCATTTTGCTCAAGATACCAGGGCGATCAGCTTCATTGGCAGGGCGATCAAAAGTATCTATTATTATCTGCTCGATTGCATGATTAGGCACTTTGTGCTTCTTCATGATTTTTTTGATAGCACCTAAATTATTTTCAATTTCGGCGACCATATTTTTGGTTTCGCTGACATACCACTGATCCCCAATGAACATGCCTTCAGAGGTTTCAGTATAGCCTGTAAGGAAACTATCACCATCGGCATCCTTTAGTTGGTAAAGGTCTGTGAAAAAGGCTTTCTTTTGGTCACCATTTAATGAGCTAGTGTCAAAGTGAATCGCCGCATTTTTGTTAACCTTCGCAGATTTGATCTCAGCCTGTGTAGCTTTGCGAATTACATTTCCACCTTCCTGATCCCAGGCTAATGACAGGGCGTCCATAATCTGTTTGCCCTGGGCAGTATCGCCTTTGATGGATAGCACAATGTTGGGAGCAACAGTAATCTTCCCACCCATCTCATAACCACCTTGCCCCGTCTTGATGCCAGTGATTTGGATGTCTGCTTTGACCGCAGCAAGTGCCGCTTTGAGTTCCGACAACAGGCCCTTTGCAATGGTTTCGGTCATTGCCGTTTCGCCTATTTTGTCAACCACTGCTTGCACCCTTCTAGCTTCAGGGGCAACGCCTGTGGTGGTTACCTCAATGGGGATCTCCTGATTCTTGCCCTTACCTGGCTTGAAAGAATACAAGCTACCTGGTGCCTTATTGGTTTGAGCATTGATGAAAGCTTCAAACGTGACGTTGGCATCTGCATCGCTGATTCGCAGGTTCTGAAGGCGATCCAATCGGAATGATTTAATGATGCGATTTTTGTCGATGAGCTTCTGAAACATATTTGCGTTGACCATCATCTGGTCCCGCTTTTCAAAGCCCAAAAATCTCATTAGCCCATCACGTTTCTTTGTGACGCCAACCAGGTCAGAATCTTTTGCACCCTTACCACCTAGCGCATCAATGCCAGTCTTGCCTTCGCTCAAGCCTGAGAGGTAGAGATACAGGTCCTGAAGAAACAGTTCTCTGACAGGATTGTTTACCAAATCAATGTCCTCATCTTTGCCACCTTTGCGCCTGTATTCCTCACGCCACAAATCCCAAATATTCCCCCTCTCAGTGCCTTTCTCAGATCTTTCAAACCGATCAATGCGGGTCATTAAATCGTTTAAATCGATACCAGTAACTGAAAAGTTGCGACCCGTCTTTGACATATCAAACACCATCGGGATCATTTGCCGATTGGAAGTGATGATATCTGGTGTTCTCTTGCCAGTCTCTTTGACCTGGTTGTAGGTAAACTCAACCATAAAGCCTGAGTTGTCAGGCCTGCCCTTCATGCGCTCGTTCAACCGAAACAATGTATCTAGAAGGTGAGGCGTAATGATTCTCTTAGAGGTAGCCTGAAGGGCATCCATAATTGCCCTGGGAATGAAGTCACCTCGATAGTGTCCGTTATCTAATTCCTGAAAGGTGGACAGTTTGGCAATCATCTCACCTACTTGCACATTTGAATCCACTGCTTCCTTTAGAATTCTGGCATGTTCCCTGTCATGCTTTTGACGTTGAGTTCTATTTAAAATGACAACCTTGTTGCCCCGCATCAGTGGGAGCCCGTCCTCACCCCTAAGAATAGGAATGGTAGGCAGCATGTGGGATAGAATTTCTCGACTGTCTTTAGAATTCAGTTGAGACATATTCCATTTGGTCCCCAATACATCCTGGAAAGGTTCGGTGCTGATGTTTATGGACTCACGCCTCTGTTGAAGCATGTCTGCTATGTTGGAGAACACGCGCCCATCCTTTAGCTTAAGTGCTTCACCTTCCTTAATTAGGCCCATCGCTCGACCCATATTGCGGACGGCATAGAGACCCAGGCTATTTCGGGCCATCATCAGATTACCTATCAAGCCCCTTGCTAGGGTTCCGCCCAAACCATTGTAGAGACCTCGCTCATATGATCCGCCAATGCGGAACTTGAGGTTGTTGACCTTGCCTGACCGTATGAATGTTTCAGGATTAAACTTGCTAAAGAACTCACGCATTGAATCGGCATAGATCTCATCCCTGGCAATTTGAAATTCAGCAGGGGTGAGTTTGCGGTCCTCACCTGGCACAGAAGGTTCTTTTAAGTTGTTGTATTTTTGAACTATTGGATCATCCCCAAATGACTTTACGTAGTTGTCGTAAAAATCTGCGACCCACTTTTCTGAAAGCAATCCTTCGTAGTTAAACTCTAAAACCTCTTTTCCGTTTTTGAGTTTCACTGTCCGATCTCCAAACAGCAAGTTGTCCTGAACCTGTAGACCATCCTGCACCTCTGGCATCTTCATGACTGCGTGACCCAATTCATGTGCAATCGTATCTCGCCTGGTTCCTTTGCGGTCAGTATTAATTAAGATAGTGTTCCGACCACCTGCGCTAACAAAGTTCACACCAGCAGACATCCCAAACCGTTCACCCATACGTTCACCGTATTGCTGGTATTGGTCCTCATTTAAAAATCGAATATCGAGGTTGCCTTGACCGTTTTTGAAGTGACCGTTTTTGAACATATAGGACAAGCCAGCAAAAAACTTGTCATCCTCTCTGCTGCCTCCAGTCCAGTCCTCGTAATTGAGAAGGTCATCGGGATCCAACTTTAGTTTGAACTCATCAATGAAGTTGTTCATCTGAGCCCGATTCTTTTCTTGCGAGAAGATAATTTCAGACGAAAGCTGACCCAACGGACCAAACAATGCGCCGCCAGCAATTGAGCTTGCTGCAAATTCTTCATCAAAGCTAAGGAGCCCCAAAATGCCACCTGTAGTTGCGCCCTGTGCAATGCCCTTTGTTGCCTTATACCCAGGAATCAAAAGGCCCTTGCTGACCGGATTACGGCCCATTGCGGAGAACACGTTGGCTAGATCTCGCGCACCAGATCTGACAGTGGGATCCCTGGCGATCCGATCAAGTATGGGAACAATGTTCTGCCTTTTGGATTGTCGCTTAACCTGAGAGGCAAGCTCCATTGCGTCATCACTCAGATCCACTGCCTGGTTTATCTTTCGACGAATGAAGCCAATCTTGCCTTCAGTGGGTAAATCAATATCTACAGGGTCTCCAGTGATGCGCTTTGGCATTGCGCCTTTGATCTGATCTGCTGCCTCTCCAGCAAAACTCATCGCTTCCCTGGCAACATATCCTGCGCCTTTGATTGGAGATGTGGCAACAGTGCCAACTGCACTGAAGAGGGCCTGCTGCATTTCGCCAGTCTTGACTGCGGCATTGACGATGCCCCTGCTGACTAGGCTAGGCTTTGTTCCTTTGAGTGCCGCTTTTGCTGCTGCCTTTGCCGCACCTGTTGCACCAAAGCCCAAAACCATTGTGGGATCTGCAAACAGGCTGAGTCCTTCGGCCAGTTTGGTATCTACTAAAGCCGATGGCAGGTAGTTGTAGTTGGCTTCACCCATCATCTGCCTAGCACGTTGTTGCTCCATCGTGCGATGGGTTCGGAAGTAACCCCTGGCAAAAGATTTTACTGACTCAGGAAGTTGGTGGTATTGCGTCGAGGCATCGCCTGGGAGGGCCTTGAAACCCATCATAGATACACCAGACCCAACACGCATCAAAAGGTCCCCCATATCGGTTCCTGCGCGAAGCATGCCCTCTAGAATGGTGCCTGGGGCTTTGTGTAGATCGGTCTTTGGGATCTGCTCAATCGACTCTTTGATCTGGTCGTAGATGCCAGCAAAAGCCTGAGGCAATGCCTCAAACACTTCGGCGATATTAAAGCCTTCGGCAATCTGTTGAGCTATATGATCATCAAGCTCACTATCGGTAGGATCATAGAACAGGTCAGATTCAACCCTGCTCATTGTAGTGTCTACCACCAGCGGGTTTACAATCTCGCTAGATCCAGCACCACTGACTCCTCTGTAGACTGCCCCTCTGGGCCTTAACCAGATTGATGGTTCACTCATTAGTAAAATAGATTAAGAGGTGTATTCCTTCTGATTGCGTCTCGCGCCTGCATTCGCTGATTGCGGAAGCTGATGTCTCTGAGAATGGCATCCGCTTTTTTGTCACCAGCCTTTGCATCAGCAAGAAGCTTTTTAAATTCCCTTGAGGAGCCGCCTTCTGCATTAAAAAACAACTCAAGTTCGTCTTGTGTTGCAGGGTCAGATGGGAATTTGTAAGTGCCTCCCAAATTTATTCTGCCAGGGTTGTTAAAATAATTTTTGCCAACCATAGACCGAAACAACGTTCCTGGGGCATTGAGCAAATCGGGGGCGTTACCTCTTATCTGTGGTCGTGAAAAGAAACCCTGACCACCTTCACTAGGCAGATCTTCACCAGGTGGTGATTCTACGATTCGATCAGGTTGTGGGTTTGTCTCGTAGTCCTGTGCCCGAATTGCAGATTGCTCATCCATTGCGCCACCCTTGTAAACGTAGACCCCTTCAGGATCTCCTGGGGCCTTTGACAGAGAAGAAACCACCTCTTGCATATAAGAGCCAAACTCCTCCGGTCTGGTGATGTCGTAGGTGTGAACCTCTTTGCTCACTGGATCAACGATCCCAACTTTGCGACCTGGGACCAACTTGCCTTGAGTGGCAAGATCCATAACTTCCATTGGAGCCATATTGAGCTTAGGCTGCATCTGAGCATAAGTGCTTAGGTAGCCAGACACATTTTTGCCGCTCTTTGCCAGAGACTTGTAAAGGGTATCTCCTTGATGCCTGACTTGTTCCAGGAGCATGTCGGACAAGACAACATTCAATTCAGTTGAACTGTTGGCATCGGCTAATAGTGAACTGTAACGGTCAACGTCCTGATCGGTTAAAACCCCAGTCTCTCCAAACACAGACCTGGCAAGAACACTGACCAACCCTTTGACCTTTGATTTAAAAACCTCAAGGGGTAGATCACCAGTTCCGTCGATCTTCTTTTTAATTTCCGACCAGGTATTCCAGATGATCCCTGTGTTAGCCTCACTAATCGTCTTGCCACCCCACTCAAGTGGTTGACCAGATTCAGGGCCACCCTCCAGCATGCTGAGAATGTCACCGATACCTCTGGTGGCGTTTGTCAGAGCGTCGAGCGATTCTCTGTCCGCTCTCTCCAAAGGAGTTTTGTTCATTGCTGACAACTGAATCGCAGTGCGTGTGTCAGTCACATCCTGGAACAAACTCAGATCCCCGCTCTGGTATCGTTTATCGAATTGCTCAAAGGCTCTTATTTCAGCCTTTGTCGGAAGACGGTTTTGCCTTGCGATTTCAACAGAATCAGGAACGCCCATTGCATCCAGAATGTAACCAGGTGCGGGTGATTTGCTGAGATACTCTGCCTGTTTTTCCACAAACTTTGCGGATCGAACCTTCCACTGTTCAGCTCCATCTGTGTTGCCATTTTTAATTTCTTCGACAAGTTTCTCAGAATCGATTGGGTTGGTTAGCCCATTCATTACTTCAGGACCAAAGTACTTTGTGTATTTCGAAATGTAGGCCCTAGCATCTGCAATGCCTGCCCTTTTAATTTCCTGGTTTCCGAAGTGAGTCTGATACTCAAGTGACTTTTCCAGGTTGGAAACGATGCTTCGCAAGGAGGCGGATTCAGGACTATTGCCAGCAACTGCCAGAAGGCTTTTAGCTTCAGAAATGTTTTTGACAACACCTTCTTCGTCTCTGACATAATTGCCAGTGAACGTAAAAAGATTGTCAGCGTTGCCTACCATATTGGTCATTCGCTTAACGACTTGTTCTCGTTGCTTGATAACCAAATTCTTAGCTCTCCTGGCTTGCTTTGCTGTCTTTAAATCACTTTCGGCTCGACGTTCTTCCAGCTCAAAACGCTTCTTTTCTCTTAGTTCTTTTTCACGTTCCTTAGCGACCGCAACTCCCTGAAGTGCGCCTTCCATTGACGCCAGGGTTTCATACTTTCGCTCGTAATGACCCAGCAAGGTGCTTTGCTTATCCTTATCGTTTTGCTGGACCAGGTATTCCTTTGACTGCTTGAAGTTATCAAGCTGATCATCGTAGGC
>CALDGA010000060.1 GCA_937942085.1 uncultured Flavobacteriales bacterium | reverse complement strand
TTCGACTTCAGCTCTGCGATCGCTGTTTCAAGGGCTTTTTGGACATCCGCTGGCAGGGCTTTGAGTTGAGCAGTTGCAAACCGTTGCAGAGCCGCAAGGAGAGCTTTTGCCGCTTCGGTGACTTCTTCTACACTAACGGTTCCTGTTTCAGGTTCGGGAGTCGGGGACTCGGGTGGCGAAACTTGTTCTTCGGACATAAGGGAATGCTCCCAAGTGAATACTCAACAAGCTTAGCAATTATTTTGAGCACCCCAGAAAGGGGCTGTACCCCTACCTTAGCAAATGCCCCTCACTCCCAAAGATGAAAGTGAAACCCCGCCCCGTTGGGCAGGGAAGATACCGAGCAACTAGAAGCTAAAGGTTGTCCGCACCACGCCGAGGACGATTGGGGCATTGTTACTGTTGCTATTGGGGTTGACCAAAGCAATGACCCCCGGTGTGATCGAGATGTTTGGTGAAATGGGAATGCGGTATAACCCCTCAATGTGGTAGGAGTTAAACGTCGCGTTGGGGGCACCTATCACGTTGCGGACGCTAATGGTCTGTGGGGGTTGGCCGACAATCAAACCAAGAACATCGCCCTTGCGCCAGAAATTCGGTATCGCAAAGGTGGCTGCCCAGTTCAAAACCTCCGCTTCTGGCCGGGGTCCAATGAAGTTTTGCACTTGATAGACATTGGAGTAGCCCACCCAGCCAGCGATATTGAACTTCTGAATGGGGCGGTAGGTAAACTGAAAGCCAAAGTTATCAGCTGCTGCATTGGCATTACTACCAATCGGGTTATCAGCGGATCCGGGAAAACCATTGCTTCCGGTGCCGCCGGCAACACTAATACCAAAGGAGCGCACGTAGGTAAATCCGAGGGCTAAGTTCTTCAGCGGTCGCCAATCCAATTGAGCAAGAGCTGCATAGGCTCCCCCAATTAAACCATTTGTATTCGGGGTATTGCGGTTGGGATTGTTGGCATTGGGCGCTTGGTAGCCAAGATTCAAGACAAGGCCAGTACCCTGCTCTTTATTTTCAAGGAGTGTGTAACGCAGCGTCAGACCAGCGCCTCCACCGAAGCGATAGAGGGGGTTAAAGCGACCAAACCGGCTAATAGCTCCGGTTTCATCGGACTGCAAGAGGGGGTTAAAGGTGAAGACATTTTTATCGAAATTTCCTGCTACCGCGTCAAAGGCGAGGAACAGGCGGCTAGTCAGAGGGGTACGGTAGTAGAGGTCGTCAATCCGAAATTGGCCACCGGTGTTGGTATCGTAGCTGAGGCGTGCCATGTTTGTGCCTGTAACATTCCCATAGTTAGGCATATTGGCGTCCTGAATGCGCACCCGCAGGACATCTTTGCCATAGAAGCTGGTATCAAAGTTCAGCCGAGCGCGGTAGGTGGCAACAGGATTAACGGCTTGGGTGCCCGTGATGACATCGGACACACTAAAAATTGCTGAAGCTCGGAGTTTAGTAGTGGTGGAAAATTGGGTCGCTTCAAGGTTGGCAACGCGGCCTTCCAGATTCGTTACCCGTCCCTTGATCACGGCTAATTCATTACTAAACTCCTCTGCTAGCCGCTGAAGCGTGGCCAGATCCTCCTTGCTGGCAAAGCGATCGCTAATCACATCGAGGCAGGCGTTCAAGGCCGCAGCCATTTCAAAACGTGTCGCTGCTCGGTTGCCGTGAAAAGTGCCATCGGGATAACCGGCAATGCAGCCATATTTTTCCACCAGTGACGCTAAGGCTTGATAGGCCCAGTCAGTGGGACGCACATCCGATAGTTGATTCACTGAGGTCACTTGGGGCATTCTCCGCTGCATTCCCAAAGACCGCTCTGGGGCAGGGAGTCGGGGAATCTGAGCCTCTAAGTCTGCCACTGCGGGCATTTGCGCCACTTGCAAGGATGGTTTAGTTAAACGAATCACCTGTTGCAATTCATCTTCAAGAAAGTCAGAAGTGCCTACATCACTTGCATAGAATGCGTTTTGCGATTGATTTGCAGCTAACGCCGCTGACATTCCCCAGGCAGGAGCCAAAGCTAGCCCCAGCCAGACCGAGATCGATCTCGCCATTATTTACTCCTCAACAATGATTACAATACCTGTAAGCCTCAATTCGCAATGTACTTAAGGGCAATCAGGCGATCGCCCCCACTATTTCTGAGCAGGCGACTATAACCTGTCCCTAGGAAATGTCAGGAGTGGATTCGCAATAAGTTCATTGAGGCTGAACAGAGAAAAACGTCTTGTTGCTTTCTCTAGTCTGGACTAAATGCAAATGAAAGTCAACTAATTCTTGAAAATTCTGCCAAATCTATGGCAACACCGCTGCAAGCAAATCTTGATATGCTTTTTAGCGATCCCGTTGATCACTGCTGTCATGTCCTACTCGCTCCGTGTTGCTGATTTGCCCATTGGCGATCGCCCCCGTGAAAAGCTGCTCAGCCAAGGTGCCCGCTACCTCAGTTCCGCAGAACTGCTGGCGATTTTATTGGGCACCGGTCAAGGGGCTG
>CALDGA010000059.1 GCA_937942085.1 uncultured Flavobacteriales bacterium | reverse complement strand
TAAGGTAATTCACCATCTACCCCATTACCTGGCCATTCTTTAATGCTTTCAGGAATCTGTGCTTCATAGCCAGGGAAGAGTTCAGTATCGTCACAATCTGGATCGTCTAAACACTCCAACCAAGCTTTGTGTACGTCCACTTCCTCACGCATGATGATCCAGTGGCGGTCGTACTTATCACAAATTTCTTTGTTGATCGATGCTGTACCGTCCGTAGTCAATGGACCCGGCCAATAGTCGTTTCCTGATTGACGGTAGGTCATGGCAGCCAATTTTAGTTGGTTACCCTCATCAACCCCACCGAGCCAAAGAGAACCCGCGAACATCGAGTGCTTGTTTGAACCCTTCGGCACTTCGTAGCGAGCGGTGTTCAAATCCCACCACATATCGCCACCACCGAGGATGGTTGCACGCACGTTGTTTATACTCAAATCGCTCTGCGCTTTCGACGGCTGACACAATTCCTCTACGGTTTTCATAGAGCCTGTGGTTTCACCGGTCTTGGCGGCACCTTGCACTTCTCTTGCGGATAGTGGCAGGGCGGCGATTGAGGTTAGTAAAAGGAGATACGCTTTTTTCATATTGCTGTTTTCCTGTGCTTCTTAAATATTATAGTCCAATGCGAAGACCCAAACGGATTCTTCGTGGCAAACTGTAAAGTCCTGGGTTAGCCAAACTGATATTGTACAAGTCTGCGAAAGACTGTGCATTCGTTTGGAACTGGATGGCGTTCTGTCCTTGAGGAGAGCTCAAGTAACCATCGTCTGATGGAGAACCTGTAAATGAGTACACCCCTAAGATGTTTTGAGTATTCAATGCGTTCAACACCTGAACATAGATTTCAAAGTTGCTAAACGGACCTTCGCTGTAGTTCCAAACCTTGTTTGCCGTAGCATCGATACGGAAGCTCCATGGTAGACGAGAACCATTGATATTACCCGTAATAGGTGTTGCACCATCGGTCAAACCATAAGCCAATGAGCGACGGGTATATGGAGTACCTGAGTTGGCGTTCAATACTACGTTCACACCAGCGTTTTCCAACATACGCATGCCGAACCAAACCGGACCATTGTACGCTGAACCGCCACCGTAGCGGTAATCCATGTTCATCACAACTTGGTGACGAGAATCATAACTCAAAGGAAGGATATAGCGTAGGTTAGGTTGACCAGAACGTGCGATGTTCGCACCAGAATTGGCCCCTGAACCTGTACCATCAGCAAACTGAAGGGTATAGTTAGCATTAATACGAGCATTACCAGTACGGCGAAGATCGTAAGCTACTGTGTATCCTTTAACTGTACCGAAGTCTAAGTTACCGTAGGCGATATAGGTAATAGGGTAGGCTTCTGTAAAACTTAAGGTCTGCATCATATCTCGCATTTCACGATAGAATGCACTTAATTTCAAGGAACTATTTTCGTTCAACACTTGACGGAAACCGATTTCATAATCTGTCGTACGCTGTGGTTTCAAATCTGGATTTGCCAGGAAGCTACCGTTTTGGCCGTTCTCCAACTGCAAGTAGGTGATCGGGTTCATACGGTTTAGACCTGGATCCGGTCGTGAAACCAAAATGTCGTAGTGTGCAAAGAATTCAGCTTCGTCAGAAATAGGGAACTGGAAAGAAACACGTGGGCTGACCGTAACCTGCGGGGAGTAATCCTTGAAACTTTCGTTTGCTGTAACAGCTAGCTTCTGGTCTTCAATACCTGGCTTTTTCAAGAAAGGCTTGATACCACCACTAATATCTGCGATGTTTTTCGGGTTAGCTTCTACATCACCCGCGGCAGTGTACCAAGTAAATCCGTCGCGGTAACCCACAATTGAAGATGGGTTCTCTTGATCGTCTACATATACTACAGCATCCGTAGACATCCCTTCAGGAACGTTGTAGCCTGCTAGTGAAGTTGCATCTAATTGGCCCACGGTGTACGCTGGGTACAATACAAAAGGATCTGCCAATACCGGTTGGTTCGCATCAAAACGATCCACACGTACCCCGATATTAAAGAAGAGATCTTCGAAGGTAAACTGATCTTGAATGTACCCTGCCATGTAGATAGGCTCGAAAGCACCTACAATACGGTTCGAATTCCCTTGTGCATCAGTAGAGAAGAAGTCGTTCAATGATGGGCGAGAAGTCAATCTGTTGCCCAGGTAGTCGTATCCAAAGTAGCTAACATACTGTCCAGAACCGATATTGAGAAGTTCGTTCGCGCTGAACATGTCCAATGTAAAGGTCGATGGATCGTAGCTATCGATGTCCAACCAATCCGTACCGTTTGGATCCATGCCTAGTTTCTCACGCAAGTTGCGGTCGAAAGTTCTTGGCTTGCCTGCATCAAAAAGACGTGGGTACGACAAGGTATCCTGGAATACTCCATTGTTATCGTAAGAAGCAATAGGATTATTAAGGTCCAATTCTCGGATGGCATCATTTTGCAACAAACGCATCAAAGTCCAAAGACCTGTTGCACCTAGAGAGTAGGAACGGTCGAAACGCTGCTCATACTCCACACCTACGATGAGCGAGTGGTCTTTAATGTCAAAGGTTGAAGAGGCGGTAATACGGAACTGGTCGTTCATGAATTTCGAATATCCCGCTTGGTTGCCCCCAACGTTGCCCCACAATCCATAAACGGATGAAGGCTGATCACCGTTCAACAAGCCACCACCTGCACGGATATCTTCCAATGAGCGTGCGCTGTTGAAAATCAAAGAATTATCTACGAAGTTGTAGAAGTTCGAAGTGTAGTTCGAAAGAATAGGGTTGTTTTCAGAAGCTTCGTAATCTACTCCGACGCTCATCCATACAGCCTGCGTCCAAGCATCCATAACTTTCCCATAGTTCGGGTCGTTTGGATCGGTGATGGTATCTGAACCCATCACATACAACGGACGGTAGGTGGTAGTAAACTTACCAATGTGTCCGTAGTTGAAGATGTTGTTTTTGTGACGCGCATCGCGGTTGTACCCGTTGTTACGAGTAAAATCTACTTGGATGGTGTAGAACGCGTTGCGAATTAAAGAGTTTGAAGTGTCGCTTGGCGCACCAAAGCGCTGTTGGAAACGCAAATAACCACTGACGTCTTGACGGAAATATTCTCCATTGTTGTCGTAGTTCATGAGCTCGTTGAAACGGCTGCCCGAAGTACCCTGGCTCATGTTGTATCGTCCCCCAAGGGTAAGCGTTGTGGTTTTTGAAGTGACCAATTTTAAGTTACCCGACATACGTACGGCTCGGCCGGCTACGTTTTCGCGATAGTTCTGAGTCTCCAAATCCTCACGGGTCAAGAAATCCGCTGCGTTCAACACCCCGAACCCGCTTGAAGCTGGTACCAATGGATTGGCTTGTAACTCGCCTAATTTCTCGTCATTCACCTTGTAGGTCGGTAATGAACGTGGTGAGCCGTCCTTGCTATATTGGAATTCCGAAGCCAAAAGGAACCCAAGTACACTTTGGCCAGCTTTGTTTTTAATAATGGGGCCCCCAAGCGTTAAAGCACCTAGATTGTAATGCTGACTGTCGAACAATGAGCTGGTCAAATATTCTGCCGCACCAAAGTAATACGGTGCAGGGCCTTTGGTGGTGGTAGAAATCACACCACCGGTAACATCACCGTATTGTGCTGGAAGACCACCAGTAATGACCTCTGTAGATTGAATCGCATCGCGCGGAATATCAACACCACCACGGACTTTAACCCCATCAATGAATACCTGATTCGAAGAAGAGCGTGCACCACGCACGTTGAATGAACCAGAACCGTCTTGCTGGAATACCCCTGCCGTTGTACCTACGATTTGGCTAAGGTTACGGTATGGGAGATTTTTGATTTCCTCTGCAGTCACGATTTCAGAAGTCTTACCCGTTTCAATCAGCTCTTCTTTAGCTATAACAGTCACCTCCTGAATCATCTGACTTTCAATGGTCATTTCGAAGTTTACCACCTTCGGTCTGCCGGGTGATACGCTTACACCATTGAGGTTGAAATCTGCATATCCGATGAACTTACACGTTACGTTGTACGTTCCTGGATCTACTGGGTTGATGTTGTACTTTCCATCGAAATCTGTCGTTCCTGTAGTAATGACCACATCCTTGTCTTTGACAATAACGGTTGCAAATGGAATGACTTCACCGGTGCGCTTGTCCTTCACAGTTCCCTGGAGAGAACCAGGACGAGATTGTGCGTGACCGAGGACCATGCCGAGAGCCATAACAAGCGTGAGTAATCTTTTAACCATAAAAACTGGCTTTATGTTGGGTTACAAGGATGTAAATATAATACGCAGAAGGCCTTATTCGGCAATGAAAAACCGCTTATCTTGACCTCCGAAATGAAGAAGCTAGAAGTATTGAATATCAAAGGGTTAATCCTTGTTTTTGCAGGGCTTATGACCATCGTTGGATGTAATTCGACGAATGTGAACTACGATATTCCGGAACCTTATGTGGACGAAACCATTTATTTGAGCGATCCATCGAGCTTCAATTTAACGGTTATCGGGGGCCAATTATATCTGCCCAACGCAGGCCACGGCGGCATCATGATTTACCGCAGATACTACGACCAAGCCTTCTACGATTTCGCCGCCTACGAACTGGCCTGTCCCTATGATTGGGCCGACGGTTGCGGGATACTATCGAGCAGCAACGGCGATTTATACTTGACCTGCGGCTGTAACAGCCACCAATACCAACTCCTCGACGGGCAGAGCATTGATACCTCCTATACGCTCCCTGTAAAGGAATTCAGCTGTACGTTCGACGGCTTAAACATCATCAGAATCAGCAACTAAAAAACGCGCCCCTCGAGGCGCGTTTTAAATGTAAAAAGAAGGGTCCTGGGTGCCGGCTCGCTTAGACGAACGCGTTCTCTCCAGTGATATCTAACCCTGTGATTAGCAAGTGAATATCATGCGTTCCTTCATAGGTGATGACAGACTCCAAGTTCATCATGTGACGCATAATAGAGAAGTCTCCAGTGATGCCCATTCCGCCCAACATTTGGCGTGCTTCACGCGCGATGTGAATAGCCATATCGACGTTGTTTCGCTTGGCCATAGAAATCTGCGCTGAAGAGGCACGTCCTTCGTTTTTGAGCTGGCCTAAACGGAAGGTGAGCAGCTGCGCTTTGGTGATTTCGGTGATCATTTCAGCGAGCTTCTTTTGCTGTAATTGGAACCCGGCAATAGGCTTCCCAAACTGAATGCGCTCCTTGGAGTAACGCAGGGCAGTATCGTAACAATCCATGGCGGCACCGATGGCGCCCCAAGCGATCCCGAAACGGGCACTATCCAAACAAGAAAGTGGTGCTCCTAGACCGTCGCGGCCTGGGAGGATATTGGCTTTAGGCACTTTTACGTTGTCGAACACGAGCTCTCCGGTGGCAGAGGCGCGGAGCGACCATTTGTTGTGGGTTTCAGGGGTGGTAAAGCCCTCCATGCCGCGCTCGACGATCAATCCTTTAATGCGGCCCTCTTCGTTTTTCGCCCACACGACTGCGACGTGGCAGAACGGAGCATTAGAGATCCACATTTTGGCGCCATTGAGAATGACGTGGTCGCCGGCATCTTTAAAGCTGGTCGTCATTCCTCCGGGATTCGAGCCGAAGTTTGGCTCGGTCAAGCCGAAAGACCCGAGGTATTCACCAGTGGCCAATTTTGGCAAGAAGCGCTGCTTCTGCTCCTCTGAGCCATAGGCGTAGATGGGGAACATGACGAGAGAACTTTGGACACTACAGGTGGATCGGATTCCAGAATCGCCGCGCTCCACCTCTTGCATCATCAATCCATAAGAGATGTGGTCGAGGCCTGGGCCGCCATATTCCTCAGGAATGTAAGGACCAAAAAGCCCCACCTCACCCATTTCCTTGACCAGGTGTTCTGGGAAAGCTGCACGTTGCGCATAATCTTCAATGATGGGAGAAACAGAGCGCTTAACCCAATCTCTAGTAGCGTCGCGGACCATTTTGTGCTCGTCTGAGAGCAGCTCGTCTAAGAGGTAATAATCCGGGTGTTGAAATACGTCCATTGTTCTGTGATTGTTTTCAGGTGTTGAAATTAGAACACAATAGCGAATTCAGTGTTCTATTATGAACAAAATTTATCCAGAATTGGACCCGGAGCACTCCTTGAATAACCTTATCTTGTACAACCTTAATAGCGTTTTATGAAAAAAGCACTACTCATTTTCGCCATCTTCGGGATGGTGCATTATTCCTACACAAATTCAGGCGGCTCACCTTCAGGGCGCAGCGGTTCTCCGGCCTCGAACGGGCAGACATGTTCCGGCGGGTACTGCCACAGCGGGGGCTCTCCGAACGGCAGCGAGCAGATCATTATCAATACGGACCAAGCAAATTTGGTCGACAACCAGGCTGTGAATGTGGCCTTGGGCGTATTGCCGAACGGCGGGTCGACAAAAATTGGTTTTATGGCCAGCATCGAGGATGCGAGTGGAAATTCTGTGAGCACATTGACCGCCACCTCAGGGGTCAAGAAAACAGGTAACTATTTTACCCACCAAAGCTCTAGCACCTCGGTTTCGAATGATAGCATCGGTTGGAACTTCACTTTTGAAGATTCTTCCTACCCGGACAGTGTGACTATTTACGTCGCGGTAAACTTCACCAACGGCAATGGAAATTACCAAGGGGACTATGTGTTGACCGAGACGAAGACCTTGTACAAGAGTCAAGCGAACGTGGAAGAGGGCGAGTTAAAAGGCCTGATCGTAGGACCAAATCCTGCGACGGATTTTATTCGCATCGAGCATGAAGAGTTGGTTAAAGTCGAGTTGTTCAATACCATTGGCAGGTTCATTAACATCGAGCAGAGCGCCGAGGTTGAGGACGGTCATACGGTTTTGGACGTGAGCGCGTTGGCGCGCGGCAATTACATTGTACATGCCACATATTTAGACGGTACTACGCAGTACAAACACGTGATTTTACAGTAATTTTGTGCCCTGATGGGCGCAAAGTGGACGATAATAGCATTATTGGGGTTGATGGCTGGCATACGGCTGGTTCAGCCCCAATTCTTTTTGCAATGGACCACGGGCACCTTGGACGAAGATGAGCCCTTGGATTGGCGTGCCTTTCTATTGATGTGGGCCGTGGTGCTGGCCGCCTCCTTCCTCGCCCTTGGCGTTGCATTCGATGAGTTACTGTGGAGTGAGCGACTGCTGGTGCTCCCCGGGATATTGTTGTTGCGCGTGTTGGTGGCGGATCTTTTGGCCCAATTATTCAAGCCGGCGAACAAGCACATGCCTTGGATGAGCATGAGACGCTTGCCACAATTGGCCCTCATATACCTCAGCACCGCAGTACTCATTCTTGCTGTTCATTGGATTTGGCCGGATGCCAAAAACGTGGTGCTCGGCCTACTCGCCACAGGTCACGCCATAGGATTGGTCATTTTCTCTATTAAACACCAAGGATTTGTTCATTTTGCGACTATTGGTGTAAGAGTCTACGCAGTTTTGTACCTTTGTGCCCTCGAACTAACACCTCTATATCTAGCGATGCGCTAGCCGAACTATGTCAGACGATCGAAAGACGAAAGTTAAATCCATCCTGATTTCACAGCCTCAGCCTGCCAACGAGAACAACCCGTATTCTGCTGTTGCGGATAAACACAAGGTTGTAATCGATTTCCGTTCCTTTATACACGTCGAAGGTGTAAGCGCCTCCGACTTTAGAAAGGACAAAATCCAGATTCGAGACTTCAGAAACGTCATCTTCACGTCGAAGAATGCCGTGGACCATTACTTCCGCATGTGTGAAGAAATGCGCGTACAAATCAGCCCAGATATTCGCTACTTCTGTATCTCAGAGGCCATTGCCTACTACTTGCAGAAATACGTGGTGTACCGCAAGCGCAAGATTTACCACGGGAACATCCGCATTGAAGAGTTGATCCCTACGTTGAAGAAATTCAAGAATGAAAAATTCTTGATGCCTTCCTCAGATAGCTTGAAGCCGCAGATTCCGAATGCCTTGGAAGAAGCAAAAATCGACTACACGCGCGCTGTTTTGTTCAAGACGGTGGTAAGCGATTTGAGCGATTTGGAAAATGTATTCTACGACATCCTCGTATTCTTCTCTCCTTCAGGGATCAAGTCCTTGTACGAGAACTTCCCAGATTTCAAGCAAAACAAGACTCGTTTGGCTTGTTTCGGGGCGACAACGCAGAAGGAAGCAGAGAAGAATGGGTTGGTTGTAGATATTCCTGCACCAACTGTTGATGCCCCTTCGATGACAAAAGCGATCAGCGATTATATCAAAGACGTCAACAAAAAGTAAGAAATAGCGTAAATTTCAAGCCCGGCCCACACGGTCGGGCTTTTTTTATGCAGTTCACATTTTCAAAAAACGAGAAACTTACCAGCCGAACGTTGTTCGATAGGCTCTTCACGGAAAGCACTTCCTTGAAGGCATTTCCGTTTTCCCTGAAATACATGGAAGCGCCCGTGCCGGAAGGTGTGGATCGCCAGGTGGCCATTGTGGTGCCCAAGCGTGGACTCAAGCGTGCCGTGGACCGCAATCGCACGAAAAGACAGATTCGTGAGTTGTATAGATTGCACAAGCACAAAATTAATCGGCCCGAAAAATCACACATCTGGTCCATTCGCTACCTGGGCAACAGGACCAATGATTATGCGTTCTTAGAAAAAGGATTCCTCGCGCTGATCGAGGCCTATAACCAAGATAACCCCAACCATGCGTAAACTTCTTCTAGGCTTGACCGCCGTAGCAGCAGCACTAATGATGAGCGCCTCTAGAGGCGATCCGTTTGAAACCAGCAAACAATTGGAAATCTTCACCAACGTATTGCGCGAGGTGCAGACCCAGTATGTCGATGTGGTGAGTGCGGAACAGGCTGTGGGCAGTGCCATTAGAGGGATGTTGCGCCAATTGGACCCGTATACCGTCTATTATCCCGAGGACCAAATAGAGGATGTGCGCCTACTCCAAACCGGTGCCTATGGCGGCATTGGCTGTACCATTCAGCGCGTAGAAAATGAGATTTTCATTTCCTCCCTCCACCCTGGCGGGCCTGCCTCCAAAGTGGGACTTCAAGTCGGCGACCACATTCGTGCCGTGGGCAACACCTCGACCACAGGCAAGAGCACTTCAGAGGTCAGCACCCTACTTAAAGGCACCCCGGGAACCGAGGTCACTTTGGAAATAGGCCGCTACAACTCCCCCACTCAAACCTATACCTTCAACCGGGAGGATATCGTCCAAAACCCCGTTCCCTTCTATGGACTTCGTGAGGACGGCACAGGCTACATCTACCTCGATGCCTTTACCGAACGCGCCAGTGCGGAAGTGGGCAAGGCCATCAAAGACCTGAAATCTCAAGGTGCCAATGCCTTCATTTTGGACCTCCGCGGCAATGGAGGTGGCTTGTTGATGGAGGCAGTGAAAATCGTGAGCTTCTTCGTCGAAACCACGGATACCGTCGTCTCTACTCGTGGGCGCGGCGGGAAAATTCAAGACGTGTACCGCACTCAGGGCCGCGCCCTCTGGCCCAAAGGGCCGGTGGCCGTGTTGATAGACGGGGCGAGCGCTTCGGCTTCGGAGATTGTGGCGGGGGCATTACAAGATTTTGACCGCGCCGTGATCTTGGGCGAGCAGAGCTTCGGAAAGGGATTGGTACAACAGGTGCACCCGCTGCCCTTTGGGGCACAGATGAAGGTCACGGTTGCCAAGTACTATACGCCATCTGGGCGCTGTATTCAAAAGGTGAATTACGACCGCGACGAAGATGGCGAGCGAGAGGAGAAGCAAGAGAGCAAGATGTTTACCACAGCAGCTGGAAGACCTGTGGTGGACGGTGAGGGCATTGCCCCAGATAGTGTGTTGCAATCGCCTTATTATCCAGAGGCTGTGGCGGCGTTGAGTGCCAAAGCGTTGGATTTGAAATTTGCGGGGCGTGTATTGCCGGAATTGGACCCAGAACAAGGGGCTGCAGCCTTTGCCATGGATGAAAATTTGTGGCAGGCCTTTACCCAAGTCTTGGAAGAGGAAGATTTCGAATTTACCAGCATCGGCGAGCTCCAATTAGAGCGCTTGTTGGAGGATGTAGAGGAAATGGATTACATCACCGAGGAAGATGTGGAGGGGTGGATTGCGGTGCTTGCAGAGCGCCGTGGCAAGGTGTTAGAAACGGACAAAGACGCGATGGTCGAATACCTTGAGGATTACTTGGTCTCTAAAAAATTCGGAACGGCGGGAACGTTGGAGCGTGGGCTACAGGCCGATGAGGTGGTGGTCATCGCGGCGGATATTTTGCACGAACCCGGTACTATTGAAAGACTTTTGAGCGTTAAGTAGGTGATGCAACAAAACCTATTTCGCTTCACAGGCTATGCGGCGGCTGTTCTTCTGCCCTTAGCACTCGTATGGCTCAGCCCTATCTACGGGCTTATCGCTTGGGCCATTGGTTTCTTGGCCTTTGGAAAGTTGGCTCCTAAGATTTGGCCGATGCTTTTGTTCGCAGCTTTTGTGGACTGGGAACTCATTACTGTGTATTGGAGCGATAACAGACCGGCCGGTTGGGCGGATGTTGTGATGGTCCTGCCTTTCGGGTTGATGGGCGTGCTGGCCAATGGGCTTACGGTGGAGGATCCGCAGCGCTGGGGGCGCCGGTTCGCCGACGCTTTTGCGTGGGCAACTACCCTATGCTGGACCGCGATTTTTGGCTACAGCCTGATGACCTTTGGTTGGGTGAGTTACAATGATTTTGCCCTAGGCGAAAGGCTCGGCATCCACTTTCAAAGCCTGTATTTAATCATCGCGGCACTCATTTTAGAGCGCAGGATTTGGTCCGAACCCAAAGGAGTGAGTTGGGCCAGTGCCGTAGCGGTGTTGTGGTTACTGGTGGGCATCATCTTCCTCAGTGCCCGCATTCATTTGTTAGCCGTTCCGGTGTTAATCATGGCCCGATTATTCGAGCTCTACCGCCGCAACCCCTCATGGCGCAAACACATCCTTCGGTGGGGCACCATCGCCCTGGCCGTTTTGGGTGCCATGGTCCTAACCTTGCCCGGCCCTTCATCCCGTGTCGAGGATTTAATCAATGAAATGCGCAGCGTGGACGGCATGGTCGAAGGCAAGCAGACGAACCACCGCATCTTTCTCTGGAAATACGGCATGGATATCATACAAGAAGCCCCGCTCCTTGGCGTAGGCAATGGCCATGGCGAGGATGTACTGCACGAGAAATTATTGACTTGCGACGCCAAGTTTTACAATAAAAAAGAGCCCTATTACCTCCACGAATTCCGCTACGATTTCCACAACGTTTGGATCCAGAGCTGGGCCGAGGGGGGCATCATCGCCTTTCTGCTCATGGCAGGCATCTTCCTTTGGGGCTTAACCCAAAGCACGGGAAGCATGAGCTACGCTTGGATTGCGCTATTGATGAGCAGTATGACCGAAAGTTTGTTGGATAAACAGGCCGGAGTATTCCTGTTGACTTTTATGGTGGCTTTGACCGCACTCAGCAGCCGTAAGCATCAATCTTTTAGGTAGAATCTAGGTACTCTGGGGCCAATTCCCGTAAGCACTTCATAACCAATAGTACCCGCCGCATGGGCCAATTCATTTACCCCTTGACCGGCCCCAATAATAATCACCTCATCGCCGGCAGCAACAGCCACCGCGCTCACATCCACCATGACCATGTCCATGCATACATTCCCGAGAATGGCACAGGCTTGGCCGCCAATGATCACCTGTCCTTTACCGCCGCTCAAATGACGTGAGAGCCCATCGGCATACCCCACCGGCAGGGTGGCATAACGCATCGCGCGATCCGCTACAAAGGCGCGGCTGTACCCCACTGATTCGCCCGGGAGCACCTCACCTACTTGGGAAATGCGGCACTTCCATTGCACCACTTCCTCCAAAGGCTCCATACCCTCGTACGCGCCTATACCGTAGAGCCCTATTCCCAAACGCACCATCTCATATTCCCGCTCCGGGAATCGTGCAATGCCTTGGGTATTTAAGATATGTCCAAAGGCCGCCGGGTAGTACGAACGCACCTGCCCTCGCGCAGTTTCAAATCGATCGAATTGTTCTTGGGTAAAGCCGTCGTGCTCCGCATTGCCAGCACTACTTAGATGCGAGAAGACGCCGACCACTTCGATATTCTTATGTCGATGCAACTCCTCCAACACTGCGGGAAGGGCCGCGGGTGCAAAACCTAATCTATGCATGCCCGTATCGACTTTCAAATGGATTTTAAGTACGGTATCCGAAGCGGGGTCTTGGAGGTACGGAAGTAATTGGTCCATAGAAAACAACTCCACCTCACAATCCGCTTGGGCCAAGGCCTTGAACTGTGTGGGCTCCGCATTCATCACCATAATCGGCGCTACGATCCCCTGCGCACGAAGCAACAGCGCTTCTTGGCTAAAGGCCACCCCGAGATAATCTATATGACCGTTTTCCAACCAACGAGCCACCTCCAAAATCCCAGTCCCGTAGGCATCGGCTTTCACCATCGCCATGGTCTTGGTCGAGGGACTGAGCTTGGCGCGGAATTTTTGCAGGTTGCGTCTCATCGCCCCAAGGTTCACCTCCGCCCAGGTAGGGTGCGGCTGTTTCCTGAGCGTAGCAGCAAAACGCTCCATACCAAAGCGGCGCTGCCCTTTGATAAGCACGGTAGTATCCGCCAAATTCAAGGCTGAGAACTCTGCGGTGAGCTGGGATAATTGGTCCTTGTTAGAAATCCACCAAACCCGGTCAAAGCCGTACTTTTCGACCATCTCCTTCGCGGCGTCCGTCCAAGCCGGCGCACTCAACGTGCTGAGCACCGCCCATTTTTTAGCAGTATGCTGTGTGGCCAATTCTTCAAGCGCCCAATGCAAGCTCTCTAAATCCGAGCTGTAAGTATCTTCTAACAAATACCCTCCGTCGCGTGCAGGCACCAAATTCATGCGCATTTCCAAAGGCTCCAAACCTTCCAAACGCGCCTTCGCCGCGCCTTCCGCCGCGCCCAATAACATGGCACCCAAAAAGGCATTCATTTTGTTCTCTATGATCTGAGGATCCTTATCGGTATCCAGCCCTAAGACCGCAGGGTCCCATGGCTCGCCCTCGCCCCAAACCAGTGCTTCGGGTACATGCAAACCTTGTGCGGTTGCCTGCTCAATCCACCTGCGGTGGGCGGCAATCTTTTTACACCCTGCCATCAGCTGCCACTTCTCGGCAAACTTCTCTTCGTCACTCTCAAAGTGCTCCCCATGGGCATCGCCCAACGTGGTGAAGATTCCGAATGTGGGCTGTACAAGTGCACACATTGCAGCCATGGTATTTGGTCGGTCAATGCCCACCTCCACTATCGCGGCCACATGTTCTCGTTGCAGGGCACTGAGGGTCAGCGGTACACCGATAGAACTGTTGAAACTTCCTGGCGTGCGGTGAATATTTTCAGGAGCCCCTAATAATTGGAACATCCATTCCTTCACAATGGTCTTACCGTTAGAACCGGTGATGGCCAATACGGGACCCTCAAAGGACTTTCTGCAGGCACTCGCCCATTGTTGCAGCACCTCAATGGGGCTACTATGCTCGATAAAACTAATACCAGGATGTTGCGCGGCCCAAGGCCCGGCCTCTTTACACACCACTGCAATGGCACCACGAGAAATGGCTTGCTCAATGTATTGGTGTCCGTCATTCGACGCGGTCCTTAGGGCAACAAAACACGTCGGAACCGACGCATTCATTCGACGGGAATCAAAGGCAAAATGTAGGAACGTGTTTGACGGCCCTACCAGATGAGCACCACTAGGTGCGACGATATCATGTGCCTGTATTCCCACTCTTTTTTTCGTTCAACATATTATAGACCGCACGGCTCACCGGCTCGTAGGCTTCGGTCTCTCCAAGCATGAAGGTTTGGTCGCCGGCGACCGTTCTGTGACTGAAGTGTGCCGGACCACCGGTACGCTTACAAATAGCGTGCAACTTCGTCACGTATTCTGCCGTGGCCAATAGGTTCGGCATAGGACCAAAAGGCCTTCCTTTAAAATCTAAGTCCAATCCTGCAATGACCACGCGTTTGCCTTGGTTCGCCAAAGTGTTGGCCACTTCTACAAGGCCGTCGTCAAAAAATTGGGCTTCATCAATGCCCACCACCTGCACATCATCAGCGAGCAGCAACATGTTCGAAGAGCTCTCCACAGGAGTTGAAGGAATGGAATTTTTGTCGTGGCTGACCACCGCCTCATTGTCGTAACGCACATCTGAAGCTGGCTTGAAAATCTCGACTTTCTGCCCGGCAATTTGAGCACGGCGCATGCGACGAATCAACTCTTCGGTCTTTCCGCTAAACATCGGGCCGCAGACGACTTCAATCCATCCGCCCGATTGTTGGTTAAATTCTATTCCTGAGTGAAACATGGAGGTACTTTAGTGGTACATTCAAGGCATTAAAGGTAGAGAATAAGATGCAGAGCAAAGACCCCTCTTTTAGCAGAAAAAGCAGCGAACAAAAATTAGCCGAATTAGCCTTGAATATCGGTGGGTTGTCCCACGCCGAGGCCGCCCAACAACTCTTGGAACTATCAAACGAATTCCGCTACCATAGTTTGGAGGCAGAGATTGCCGCACCTTTCGAAAAGGCCGCTGCAGACCTCAAGGCAAAACTAGAGGCCAAGCTCAAAGCGTTACAAGAAGAAGCGGCAGCAACACCTGCGCCAGTGGCTGAAATGACTAAGGTTGAAGAACCTGTAGAAACCTCAGCTCCCGAGCCAGTGACTGAGGCTGAGACTGAGGATGAGGCAGAACTTGTTGAGCCTGTCGTCGTATCCGACTCTATTGAGAAAGAAGTACTCACAGAAAAAGAGGTGCCGGCCGTTGAAAAGAAAAGCTTAAACGACAGATTAGCCGGTAATATGCTAAAATTCGGACTGAACGACCGCATCGGTTTCGTCAAAGACCTCTTTGACGGTTCACAAGAAGATTTCAATCGTGTCGTGAGCCAGTTGAATACCTTGGGCAACTTAAACGAGGCCATGGAATTCATTCATACACACATTTCTAGGGAATACGGCTGGGATCAAAAAGAAGAAACGGCTGCACGCTTCATTGCTGCTGTCGAACAAAAGTTTAGTTAATGTCCGGAATCCTTTACGTCGTGCCCACCCCCGTGGGCAACTTGGATGATATGACGTTTCGCGCCATCAGTGTGTTGCGCGAGGCGGATTTGATTTTAGCCGAGGACACACGCACGACCGGAAAACTCACGGCACATTTTGATATTGCCACGCCAAAACAGTCCTTTCACATGCACAACGAACACAAGGTGGTCGAGCGCTATGTCAACGGACTGCAACAGGGACAAACCATTGCCTTAGTCAGCGATGCAGGAACACCCGGCATCAGCGACCCAGGGTTTTTATTGATTCGAGCGGCCGTTCAAGCCGGCCTGGAAGTCATCACACTTCCAGGCGCCACGGCCTTTGTGCCCGCTTTAGTCAACAGTGGTTTGCCGTGCGACACCTTTTACTTTGAAGGCTTCCTGCCCCCTAAGAAAGGACGTCAGACCAAGCTTGAATCCATTGCCGCCAGCACTAAAACCGTAGTGCTTTATGAAAGTCCTCATAAAATCGAGAAAACCTTGGCACAAATTGTCGAATTTTGTGGTGCAGAACGCCCCGTGACCATCAGCCGAGAGATCTCCAAAAAGTTTGAAGAAACCTTGCGCGGTTCGGCATCAGAATTGCTGTCTATTGTGCAGGAACGCGGCGGATTAAAAGGAGAGCTGGTCGTTTGCATCGGAGCCTAATATGGTAGCATCGAAAATTCAACATATTGATCAATGGTTCGACGGACCTACAGAATCACCCCTGCTCATTGCGGGTCCATGTTCTGTGGAAAGTCCCGAACAAATTTTAGCCACTGCACAAGCACTCAAGGCACATGCGCCTATTAGTTTGTTGCGCGGCGGTGTCTGGAAACCCAGAACCAAGCCTGGAAGTTTTGAAGGTGTGGGACTGGAGTCCATGCAATGGTTGATTGATGCAGGCCGTGCCATAGGCACACCTACGACCACCGAGGTCGCCAACACCGAGCATGTCGAGGCGGCACTTAAGGCCGGTATTGATGTTTTATGGATCGGTGCGCGCACCACGGTGAATCCCTTCTATGTGCAAGAGATTGCCGAAGCGTTGAACGGCGTGAAAATTCCAGTGTTGGTCAAGAATCCTATTCATGCAGAAATAGGCCTTTGGGCAGGTGCCATTGAACGATTTAAAAAAGTAGGTATTGAGCGCGTTGCCGCAGTTCATCGCGGGTTTTTCTCCTCGGCAAAAGGGGTGTACCGCAACGAACCGCACTGGCACCATAGTTTTGGATTGCGTGCCTTGATGCCCGACGTAAAGATCATTGTAGACCCTAGCCACATCGCCGGAAAGCGACTGCTTGTACCGGAAGTATGTCAGGTAGCTATGGATTTAGGCATGGACGGGTTGATGGTGGAAAGCCACATCACTCCGGATATAGCGCTCAGCGATGCTGCACAACAAATGAATCCTGATAAGTTGGGTGAGGTCATTAAGAACCTCGTCATTCACCCTAAGAAACTAGATCAAGGGGCCAGTGAAGCATTGAAATCATTGCGAGATTCATTAGATGAATTAGACGATAATTTGGTGGAAATCATGCGTCAGCGCTTCGCGTTGGCCAAGGAGATTGCCATCATCAAAGAACAAGAAGGCACCAGTATTTTCCAGATGGAGCGCTGGTTGAAACTCGTGAAAGAGCGCACCGAAAAAGGAGATGGAGAAGGTTTGACGCCAGAGTTCATGCATGACCTCTTCGCGACCATCCACAAATACAGCGTCGAATACCAAACGCGACTGACTAAAAAAGAGTCGTAATGCGATGGACGGCTCGACCCATATCAGATCCGGGTGCCGTGTCTCAGCTCACCGCAGAAGTCACCAAAGACCCCTTGCTCGCTGCCCTTTTAGTGCAGCGCGGCATCACTACGTTTGAGGATGCCAAGGCCTTTTTCCGACCAGATCTAAACCTGTTGCACCACCCCTATCGAATGAAGGATATGGAGCGTGCCGTGGAGCGCATCGAGAAGGCCAGAATTCAGCAGGAACATGTGATGATTTTCGGCGATTACGATGTGGACGGGACCACTTCCGTGGCGCTGATGGCTGAATTTCTCGAAGGCAAGTTTCCCATCGAAGCGTATATCCCGGATCGCTACAAGGAAGGCTATGGATTGTCTTTTGACGGGATTAACCTCGCGGCGGAATTGGGCATTACCCTCATCATTGCGTTGGATTGTGGCATTAAGGCCTTTGACCAAATCGCCCATGCGCGGTCACTCGGTATAGATGTGATTGTTTGCGACCACCACCGTCCGGAAGAAACCTTACCCAAGGCACATGCCATTCTAGACCCCAAGCGCCCCGATTGCCCCTATCCGTATAAAGAACTTTCAGGGTGTGGCGTTGGCTTCAAACTGTGTCAAGCACTATGTGAGCATTGGGGCCTACCGGAAGACGTGCACCTGCACCCCCTCCTCGACCTGTGTGCCGTGAGCATTGCAGCGGATATCGTACATGTGACCGGTGAGAATAGATTACTCGCGCACTATGGCCTGCAGCGCATACGCAATGGTCAGGCGCGTGCCGGATTTATGAGCTTGCTCGAGACGAGCGCCAAATCCCCCGAATCCCTTACACTCAGAGATATTTCTTTCAGTATTGCCCCACGCATCAACGCCGCAGGGCGCATGGAGAGTGGGTTGCGCGCGGTCGAACTTTTGCGTAGCACCGACCGCGCGGAACAAGACGAACTTGCGGAGCGTATCAATGCCTTCAACCAGGACCGTCGTGAAACACAAGCTGAAATTTTCGAGGAGGCCAAAGAAGAATTGGACCCGGAGAACTATCCAAATTCCAATGTGCTCTATAGGCCGCATTGGCACAAGGGTGTGGTGGGTATCGTAGCGTCGAAAATCGTGGAAACGCACTACCGCCCGACCATCATTTTGACCAAAAGCGGCGATCACCTGGGCGGTTCTGCACGCAGTGTCATTGGCTTTGATGTGTATAATGCCATTGAGGCGTGTGAAGCGCATATTTTGCAGTTCGGAGGCCATAAGTATGCCGCCGGTTTGACGCTAGACGAAGCGCAGTTGCCACATTTCAAAAAGGCGTTCGAAGCCTATTGTGCGGCGAATTTGACGGCTGAGATGAAAACGCCGGAATTAGAATACGATGCGGTGGCTAGTTTGGACCAATTCACCGAACGCTTCTACGCCGTCCTATCACAAATGGAGCCGCACGGAGAAGCGAATCAGGCCCCAAGGTTTCTTATTCAAAACCTAGTGGACGCTGGAGGAAGCAAGGCCGTTGGGGCGGATGAAAGCCATCTACGCGTAGTGTTGCAACACCCGGGCAGTGCTTCGACCATGACGGGCATTGCCTTTGGTCAAGGGAATTGGGCAGGCCATCTCGAAGCCGGTGGGGCCGTTGATATCATCGCCTCGCTCGAAATCAATGAATTCCGCGGACAGCGCAACCTCCAATTGATGGTGGAAGATATCCGCTCAGCACAAGGGAAATCATGAGCTGGGGCGGTGCCGTAGCTGCCATGGTCAGCTCTATAAAGAACAATGCCCTCGCCAAGCGCACAAAGATTTTTGATAAAGAACACAAGGGTGGATTTGGCAGCGCGCCGACCCATGATAAAAAGGTGAGTAAAGAAGAATTGGACACCATAAAATCAAACATCCAGGCCCGAGCCTCTCAGCGCAAACGTCGCCAATTCATCGCACTCTTCCTCAGCTTGATCATCACCCTCTTTGTCGTATTGATTCTGGCCAACTTGGCGCTAGATTTCCTTTCGAAGTATTGAGAAATTCCCTATATTCTTGGGGAACTAACACACTTTTTATGCGCTGGCTGATCACCTTATTGCTCTGCTCGAGTACCGCCCTTGCTCAATCTGATTTGGGCAATTGGATGATGTACTTCGGAACGAATAAAATCGACAATCATTGGAGCATCCATACGGAGGCACAACACCGGAATTACACCGTACAGCCTCAACTGGAACAACTCCTGCTCCGTACCGGGGTAAATTATAAGTTTGACAATGGGCTCATGCTCACGGGCGGTTATGCGAACATTACCAATCATGAATTTCAAAGTTCACGCATAGGCCCGGAGGTAGAAGAACATCGGATTTGGCAGCAACTTATTACCGCAAGTTATTTCGGGAAAGCCAAGCTCGAACATCGTTTCCGATACGAGCAACGCTGGATTGAAAGCGATTTTAAAACAAGGTACCGCTACCGCGGCATGCTGTTTTACCCGCTTAACACAGAATCCATTGAAGTTGGCACCTACTATTTAGGCATCTATGATGAGATTTTCCTGCAACCAGGAGAAACCACTTTTGACCGCAATCGTCTCTACGGAGGAGTGGGCTATAAGTACGCGTCGAACATTCAATTTCAATTGGGCTACTTATTGCAAACCGTTGGATCTACCACCAAACAGTACCTGCAATTCGGGTTGATATTTGATACTTGATGTACAGAATCATATACATAGCCGTTGCCTGCACGCTTATAGCATGCCAGCCTTCCACACCTCAACCAACAGTAGGTTCTGGTACGTTGGAGACCTTGCTCATTGAACATGATGACTTAACAAGGAGCGCCCAAGTCTATACTCCGGAAGGGTTCGATAGCACATTCGCTTTGCCGGTAGTCCTAAACTTTCATGGGTACGGAGGAATGGCATTAGACCACATGACCTACACGGACATGGCCGCTACGGCGGATGAGCAATCCTTCCTGTTAGTATGTCCCCAGGGGTCACTGCTCGACGGAAATCCCCATTGGAACAATGCCCTGCCCGGGCCTGATAACAAGAGTGATGCGGATGATTTGGGATATCTCACGAAACTCATACAAGCACTCGACGATCAGTACCTCATAGATCGCGAACGCATTTATGCTTGTGGTTTTTCAAATGGGGGAATGATGGCCTATGCACTGGCCTGTTACCTCAACAATGAAATCGCCGCTGTGGCTTGCATTTCGGGCTGCTTAGGAGATACTTCTTCCACATGCGCGCCCGTGCACCCTACCGCAACTTTAAATATTCACGGTACACAAGATGATGTTATCTCATACCAAGGCAATAGTGAAATCATAGGTGCGCAGGAGGCCACCGCCTTTTGGGCCAATAGAAACAATACGCTCGCAAGTCCTTCGGTGACCACCATCCAAAGCAACAGTTATGCGCTAGAGCATATTAGATACGAAGAGGGCGACAGCAATGTCGTTGCGGAACACTACAAGGTCATCGGCGGCGATCACCGTTGGTTTAATTTTTCTGTAAATGGTAAAAATGCTAACCTACTTTTGTGGGAGTTTTTTGACCAATTTGATATTTACGGATCTCGTTGATGAACCCCTGCTTCGCCACTGACTTTTTACACCACCTTCCGGACGGTGAAGCGCCGCAGCCGCCAGATGCTTTTACCTATCCGTTTTTCTACACACCGCACCCGCTGGTCGTGGCCGCGGCCGAGCATCTGCAACAACGTCTGCAAAGCGATGCCACACTTTCTGAAGAACTCTTGGGAGGCGATGCCGTAGCGGGGAAAATGCTCGGCGTGTTGGTCGTTAGAAATTCCGAAGGAGAATTGGGCTACCTATCGGCATATTCTGGGAAGTTGAATGGGCCGCGTCCGGAGTGGATGGTGCCCGCCGTGGCTGATATTCACGCGGCCCACACCGAATACAAGCTTGGGGAAGCGCAGCTAAATGAAATGACCGAAGCCATTGAGGCCTTGAAACGCGATCCCGAATTTGTGCGTTTGAAAGCCCTCTTGAAGGACGAAGAAATTCGTGTGGAGCAGGTGTTGAGCGATGGTAGGAGCCAATTAAAACAAGAAAAACTCGACCGCAAGCAACGCCGGGAGGCAGCCAAAGCCCGCCTTGATGCCGAAGCCTTTGAAGCCTTCAATGCGGAGTTGACCTCGGAAAGCATTACCACGCAGTTGCAGTTCAAAAAGTTCGCCTTTCATCAAAAGGAAGCGTTGGAGAAATTGCGTG
>CALDGA010000058.1 GCA_937942085.1 uncultured Flavobacteriales bacterium | reverse complement strand
CTGAATGGCGTAGCCGACAGCCCATAACGAAGGTAAGCCTTAGTGAAGTATTGCGTCACCTCTAAGAAAGTTTCGGCAGCCACATGATGCATCTCGTCCACTATAAGCAAATCCACATCACGGACAAATTTCATTATGGCGGGATGTCGTTCCTCTAAGCGGGCATGTAAAGTCTGGAACATCGCTATCGTTATCCGCTCCCTCGTGTTTATCATCCCCTCACCTATGTAACCTATAGGCTCGTCAAAGAAAGATTGTATCCGTGTCCCAGATTGTTCTTTCAGGGTTCGCATGTGGGTCAGCCAGCAAATTTTCATGTCTTTGGGAGCGCACAGCAGCAGTCCTATCGCCGTGAAGGTCTTACCCGCACCTGGCACGCCACGAACGATTAGCCTCGGATGCTCCTTCATTTCGTTTATCACTTTCAGTTGCGCTGGAGATAGCATGAGGGATGCATCAGTTTCGGGCTCTGGGTATTCTTTCCATTTGGGCAGTTTGGAGTATAGGATTTGGTTGACATGTTCTATTGTGGGTCGCAGCGCCCCCAACTTATAACCTTTCTCCAGAAGGACGGAAATTAGTCCCATAGGAATGCGAAAGATAAAGTCCTCTCTCTTTATGTCTGTATTGATGATGAAGGGTCGGCGACGCCACCTATCCCGCAAAATTATCCAGCAATGAGAGCAACCCAAATCTATATTGGGATTATGTTGCGGGCAGCCCACAGGCAAATCCTCTACCACCATACCGCCCTCAGTTCGCCTGAAAGTCATCTTCCTCTCCATTTCCGCCACTAAAGGCTCAAAGATTTCTTTTTCGCTTCTGCCGAAGGTGAATGTGAGCCAAGAGGCATTGTAAGTTACCCGCACGCCCCCCATCACCTCACTTTCACCAAGCGCACCTTCTTGGCGGAGAGAAGCAAATAGTATAACTCTATCTTATCGTCGTTTAAGGTGAGTTGCTTTCTCATGGCGACTGGTGCGCCCGCCCCCGCCGTAGTCTGCCCAACAAATTGCTCAAGATTTATCCCCAAACTGTTAAGGAAAGTTATAATCGCCTGCTTAGCGCCTTCTGGTATGTTCTGGAATATTTCCGAGAGAATTTGTATCGCCCGTTGTGGGTCTTTCTGTATTGCGCCCCATACTTGCTGTGCTGCTTGCTGCTGGTCGCCCCCAGTTAACTGTATCCCGAGCCTGCCCCCTATCAATTGTAAAATATTCAGTGGCAGTTTGGATAAAATTTGTGGTATATAACCAGCGATGCGTGGTGCGATGGCTGATGCTACTCTGGGTAAGAGTGCGGTCACGGCACGACCAGCGATGGGAAGCAAGGCACGACCAGTAAGGGGCAGCAAGCGTGGAAGGAGAGCAGTGAGAAACGCTGCCACAGGGAAAGCCTTGTCCAATCGCATCACCATGTGGGCGGCGACCCAATCCCTTAACTCCATCTCCACTTCGCTACCATCTTCATACTCTATAATCACTTTGTGTCTCATTTTACCGCTCGCCCCCTTTAAGTTCCGATGTCATAGACGATGAAATGTAACTTCGCTTCCCATCTACCTATAGGGTCACCAGCGTCGGCACGCACCCTTAACTTTACTGGTATAACAGAGCCCGCAGGCAGAACCTGACCAGGTATGGATACCGTCCTGTATCTCGTCCAGCATTCCAACCACTCTCCGTTATTGGCGTCATAGGGCGTCCACGCCTCAAATCCGTCCATAACCGAAGGTGGTGGGTTATTAGCGCTCTTCTGCTCAGCCTTAACCTTTAGGTCTAACCCTTTATTCCCCGTTGGGCTCTCTAAAAGCACATATAAAGTGATGCCTTCCTCATCTGGGGCGTAGTTGCTGCCCGAAGTTGGGACTACCGCCACAGAGAAATATGCTGGGTTAGAGTAACTTCCGTCGTAACTGACCTCATCGGTAGGCTGGTTATTGACGAGCCTCTTAAATACCCTTATAGTAATCGCCATAACCTTTGCGCACCTCCACTTATCCTTTTAGTTTTAGGCTCGTGCGCCCCGACCCCCTTTACTGTCCAAAAAAGCAAACTATAATTATATGTGACAATCAGGAAAGAAAGGAGTGACGAAGCGATGCTGATTGCGATGCTGTGGCTTATCCTGTGCGTTCTCTGCTGCGCCCAAACCTACATCTCATACCTTGCGCTCGTCAGAATGCGAAACCTTGACGCCATGATATTTCACATGACCTTACTTACAGTTTCGCTCTTTGTAGCGATATTTGCTTTCGTTATGGGAGTATTACATGTCGTCTGGTCGTCATAATGTAGGGGGGATAAATGTGAAGTTAGTTGCTTCTCTTATCATGTTCGGCGTAGCGGTTGTGTGTCTCATATTGGCTGAGCGTGTTTGGGAGAGGACTGGGGGAGCGCCCGACCCACGAAAAGAATATTTGGGCACTCTCCTATCCACCCTCATCTTCTTGTCGGGTATAGTATCCTTCATAGTTGGCATGGCTCTGGCTGCCTCTTTCATGAATGAGTAAGGTAGATTATTTGGGTCGGCGCAGAAATAGGAGTGACGAATGTGGAGTTAATGAGTTGTCTGATTTGGTTCGCCGTGGGAATAGTGTGCTTTGTCTTATCGCATCTCTTCGGGGCGGGCGCCTTAAAAGTATCTGACCCCGAGATAGAAAACTTTCATATTCTCCTGTCAATAGCATCCTTCTTAGTAGGCATCGCAGCCTTCATAGTCAGCGCCACCTACGCCGTAAAAATAATTTTCTCTATTTAGTCCCACAAATCAAAACCTAAAGGGGGTCTTTGGTGATGACAGAGATGGGGAATCGCACATTAAGGAGACCGACGGTATTGACGGGCGAAACTTACAAACTCAAGTCTGAAGTAGGGTCGGTGTATGTGACAGTGAATAAGGACGAAGGGGGCGCGCCCGTAGAGGTATTCCTTCATGTGGGCAAGGCGGGCTCCACAGTTAACACCTTAGCAGAAGCCATAGGAAGACTAATCTCAGTCTCTCTCCAGCACGGCGTCCCCAT
>CALDGA010000057.1 GCA_937942085.1 uncultured Flavobacteriales bacterium | reverse complement strand
TATTAAAGATGGAGAGGTTGTCGCTAGTGATTGTTCAGCACAGCAGTTACTTGAGCTAGTGGGGGATGCGCCTTTCAAGATTGTCATCACACCGATTGGCGGGCAGGGGCATCTTCTTGGTCGCGGTAATCAACAGTTGAGTCCTGAGTTGATTCAAAAGCTGGGACTGCAAGGTCTCTATGTCGTTGCGACACGCTCTAAAATCGTCGGACTTAATGGGCGCCCGCTTATTATTGACAGTGGTGACCCAGAGCTGGATCGAAAACTAACCGGTGTGGTGACGGTGCACACCGGTTATCGAGACGCCGTTATCTACCGAGTCGGTATTTAACGACGGTTTTGAAGAGCTTCAATACGAGCCGCTAAAGGAGGGTGGCTCGCAAACATCTCCATAAAGCCCTGCTTCTTGATGCTGCTGATGCCAAAGGCCGTTAGCTGTCCGGATAGCTCTTGCGCTTGACCCGATTCAGCCTGCAGTCTCTGAAGAGCATTAATCATGCCCTGCTTGCTTGCTAGGTCTGCACCTGCTTCATCAGCTCGGAACTCACGGCGACGCGAGAACCAAGCCACAATCATATGAGCAAATACGGCAAAGACCATCTCGGCGATAAAGGTCGCGATGTAAAAGCCTATACCAACACCGCCTGAGTTGTCGCCACGGCGCAAGAAGCTATCAACGGCGTAACCGACGATACGAGCTAAGAACATAACAAAGGTATTGATAATTCCTTGAATCAACGACAGCGTAACCATGTCGCCATTCGCAACGTGACCTACCTCGTGTGCCAGTACCGCTTTCACTTCATCGGCTTTGAATCGCGATAAAAGACCGCTACTGACCGCAACCAGTGCGTTGTTCTTATTCCATCCAGTCGCAAAGGCATTCGCTGCATTGGATGGGAATACCCCCACTTCTGGCATGCCAATACCGGCTTTTTGAGCCAGTTCTGCCACCGTTTCAACCAGCCATTTCTCCTCGGCATTGCGAGGTTGCTCAATGATTTGGGTGCCCGTTGTTCTCTTCGCCATCCATTTCGAGATAAACAGAGAGATGAATGAACCGGCAAAACCAAACACTGCACAAAAGGATAATAGAGCGCCAAGGTCTAGGCCGTTCGATGTTAGGTATGGACCAACGCCAAGGATGTTGAGCGTCAAGCTGGCCACCAGAATGATGGCAAGGTTGGTCGCTAAGAAAAGGATGATTCTGAGCATTTAGGTTGCTTCCTCAAACAATTTATCTATTTGCATAAATTGTGGCGAAGTAACCTAAATTCAACCTTAAAGATTAACTCTTAAAGGTTAACGACGCGAGCTTCGATGGCGTTACGCAACTCTTGGTAAGAATCGATGTTCTCTGGTGCGAAATAGAGTTTGTAGTAGACCTTTTCACGCACGCGGTTGATCCCTTCACGGCTATCACCGGTCATCGATGCGTAGGTGTGTGCCATTTGCAAGTGAATGACCAGAGTGCCTGCCGGTTGAGTAAACGAGTGGCCCGCTAGGTCAACGCGCTGGCGCGGTTCATGTTGTGAGTAGAATGAGATCTCACCAATGTGCGCCATGTTGATAAGAAAGTTTGAAGTAATGTCCACAACCAGCTTCTTATCCATGCCGTTGTGGTTCATCTTAATACCGCGATCTTTTTTAATCTTTAAAAACATAACTACTCCTATTAGTTAGTCTCACTATAGCCGCTAATTGTGACAGTGATACGACTTGGCTCAATTCCGTAGAGCTCGGGTTACTGTTTGTAGGTTTTTAGGAAGGTGCCAATTCTAGAGATGGCATCTTCCAAGAGTCTTGGTTCCGGTAAAAATACAATCCTAAAGTGCTGAGTATCCGGAAGGTTAAAACCACTACCATGAACAATTAGCACCTTTTGTTGCTGAAGTAGATCCAGGGCGAATTTCTCATCATTACTGATGGGATGGATCTCGGGATCTAACTTCACAAAACAGTACATTGCCCCTTTGGGTTTAACGCAGCTGACACCGGGGATCTCATTTAGCATCTTGTAGGCGATATCTCGCTGATCGCATAGGCGACCACCAGGAACAATCAGTTCATTGATCGATTGGTATCCGCCAAGTGCAGTTTGAATGGCATTCTGCGCCGGTACGTTTGCACACAGACGCATGTTCGCCAGCATCTCTAAGCCTTCGATGTAGTCGGTTGCCGTGTGCTTAGGACCACTTATAAACATCCAACCTGAACGGAAGCCCGCCGCACGGTAAGTCTTGGATAATCCGTTAAACGTACAGACCAACACATCATCTGTCAGTGATGCGATCGAGGTGTGTTTCGCTTCGTCGTAAAGAATTTTATCGTAGATCTCGTCAGCAAAGATGATCAGATTGTGTTCACGCGCTAATTCGATAATCTCTTTAAGGACCGATTCTGGGTACAGCGCACCAGTTGGGTTGTTGGGGTTGATCACTACTATCCCACGGGTGTGCTCAGAAATTTTGCTGCGAATATCCTCTATATTTGGGAACCACTCGCGCTCCTCGTC
>CALDGA010000056.1 GCA_937942085.1 uncultured Flavobacteriales bacterium | reverse complement strand
GAACAAATCCTGAAAACAAGCATAGGGCTCGTCGCAGCGGCCCATCTACTTAAAAAAACTTTAATCGAAAGCGGATCGTCTTGTGATTGACTTGCAAGCGGTTCATAGAGCGCTTGCCAAATAATAGGTAGCGGAAGCGTTACGCGCACCATAACGCTCCTTCCTTTCCGAGCATAGCCCCAAAAGAAACAGGCGGAGGACATCTGCAAACATTTTAATTAGCGCTATTATCCACGGGGTGGTCGGAAAGTGCTTGATTTGCGCCATCGTCCACCTTCCTCTTTTCGATGCACTCGATAAAGCATCGAATAAGCGGATCCAAATCGATATAATCTAACCCTCGACACCCTACTAAACGGATAATGTTCGCTAGAAAAGCAACCTCAATCAGTGTATCATCGCGACCGAACGCAACAGTTCCTGAAAGAAAACTACCCTCAATAAAGATACGAAAATACGTCCAGTCCGTAGTTCCGAAGACAGAACGAATCCTGAAAACGAGCATAAGGCGCTTCGCCTCGCGACGGACAACGAAAAAACCCGTAATCGAAAGCGGCTCGTCTTGTGATTGACTTGCAAGCGTTTCATAGAGCGCTTGCCAAATAATAGGTAGCGGAAGCGTTGCGCTCGGCATTACGATCCTTTCTTTGTTAACATAGCCCAAAATAAACAGGCAGGAGGACATCTGCAAACATTTTAAGTCGCGCTATTATCCACTGCGTGGTCCGAAAATGCTTGATTTCTGCCATCGCCTTTCCTCCTCTTTTCGATGCGCTTGATAAAACATCGAATCAGCGGACCCAAACTGATAGACTCTAACTCGAAACCTCCAACTAAACGAATAATGTTCGCTAGAAAATCAACCCTAAACATTGTATCATTGTGCCCGAACGCAACAGTTCCTGAACGAAAGTCATCCTCAATAAAGATACTCAAATACGTCCAGTCCGTAGCTCCGATGACAGAACAAATCGTGAAAGTGAGCATGGCGTTCGTCGCAGCGTCCCATTTACGTAAAGAAACCCTAATCGAAAGCGGCTCGTCTTGTGGTTGACGTGCAAGCGTTTCATAGAGCGCTTGCCAAATAATAGGTAGCGGAAGCGTTGCGATTTCCATAAGATCCTTTCTTTCCTGACATAGCCAAAAAAGAAACGGGCGGGGGAGACCGTCTAACGTCCCCCCGCCCGTTTCAGTCAAACACGCTAAGTTTTCAGGTCGTTTTATTCGTTCTGTTTCGCTAAGACCTGAAACCGTAGGAATCGAATACTCTCCGGACCTACAATACGATATTCCAATGTATCATTCATAATACTTATTGTTTCCTGCTCGAATTCGTTTTCCCAATAGAAAACGACTTGGCTGTCCGAAGCGATGAAACCGTCCGGCTCAGCCGCTTTTTCATCTTTAAGCCCATTGGCAACCACAATCGCTGAATCGATTGTTTTTTGATTATCTGGATTGCGCTTGGCTAACAATTGATCGATAATTTCCGACCAATTCATGGCTCGTGAAAAATTGGATTAAAGATTCGAATTCCGCATCGAGGGCTTCCTCACGCGAGTTAAAAACGCGATTCTTGGCAGAAATGGGATACCGGGATTTCAAAATCCATTTACATTTCCAGCTTCGTAGCCAATTATAAAGTCGTCCCTGACTGGGCGCAAAATAATCTAAGATACGAAATATCAACCGCAAAACGGGATTTTTTGGAACAATCTCGGCAAGCCGATATTTGATGAATCCGGAAACCGGCAAATCGGGAAAACCCGTGGGTACAAAACCAGTTACTGTGTCGCCTTTAATAAACAGTAAGCCCTTAGTTGCCGACTTGCCGGATGGGCTGTCGCTCGGCCTGGGGTTGAATGAAGTACTCACTTGTTAGCTCCTTTTCGGCGTCCTGGAGCCCCAATATCTGCTCTAAATGCTGGGTGCTTTCCAAACAAGCCTCGCCCGTAAATCCACTCGTTCGGAGGGTCATCTTACCCTCTTTGTCGACCAGGATTATGATTTCCTTCATCGTGTTCCTCCTTTGGTTCTATAGTTGCATACAACGAATCGCCAAAACGCCATCGGGCAATTGTTCCGACTGAATGGTCCAGCCATACGGTGCCAGTACCGACTCCACGGCAGCAGCCGCATAGCCTTGGTTTAACTTATAGAGATTTTCTCCCAAAATTTCCTCAAGTCGACCCGAAAACCACGGGTCATAATTAAGCAAATAGGTTCCATCCGCCTCCTTAATAACACCAATGTTATAGTTAGAGCCGGGAACTTCAATAACAGCCTCACAATTTGCGTTCTCGTACGAATAATAGCCCTTAATCTTTTTTGTTTTTCGGTTTAAGGTAAGGCCCAGTTTGCTACAGGCCCTTTCTAAAATGTCGAGGTTGGTTATTTTCATGCTCCCTTTTACAAAGTGACTCATCTCTTTCCTCCTCCTAGTTAAGGTCGATCTTTCGTTCGCTCGATACCGTCGTAACTTCCGGTCCGCGATACGGTCCCGGATAGCTAGCGGATAAATACCTTCCCAATGCCTCTTTTCGAGTATTTTCAATAACATCTCGATATTGCCGACCTGCTGGCACAACATATTCGGCGGCTTCCGTAAGCGTGCAACGTAATCGGTTTGCAATATGGCAGCAATCCCGAATGTTCGCTCCGGACCAATCATTGTCCGTCGGAATGGGTTGATCGTCGGGAATGTTATAATTCCGGCGATGAATTTTCCAAATCGCCTTCCGTTCGTCATAGTTAGGCAAATCAAACATCCAAATACCATAGTTAAAGCGGCGTTTTAACTCAGGAGGCAGCGTTGCCGTACCGTTGCAGGTTGCAACGAAAAACACGCGATCGCGACCCAATCCGTGGATTTTCTTAATTGCTTCCCGAATTCGCCGTTCTGAGCTGCCAACCCACTGGTCTTTGCAGGCATTCAAATCAAACGTAACGGCCATGCTTCCAAACGTATTCGCTAATACTTGCGAAAACAATGACTTTCCAGAACCTGGAGGACCAAACGCAATCAAACCCTCCCAACCATTGTCTTGCATTGCATTCAACAGAACCTGTAATGCGTCCGAACTAATCCCAGTTAGATCGCCCGTTGTGCCTAAAAAGACCTTTTCAATTTCTTCGATTCTAACTACAACGTCAGGCTTATCATTGCCTTGAAAACGTTGCTTGGCAAACTTAAGAATTTGGCGAAGACCGCCCACATCGTCAAATGTAAGTTTACCCATATCCAGAGAAAGCCCTGGAGTGGCGTTAATTACCGTCTTGCGTAGATTATGCAATAGGTTTAAATCAATCCCTTCCTTCGTAAATCCCATGGCCAAATGCTGCTCTGCCTGAAACAGAGATAATCCACGCACGGCTGCTACCGCTGCCGCTAGTTCTTCTTTCGTTAATGTCTTTTGGTTTGGTCGATGTTTCGAAACCTCATGATCCAAATTTTTGGCCAGTTCAAATAGCTGGTCATCTTTGGGGTACTCTTGGTCGAAAACGATAATATCATTGACCAGCGATGACGGAATACTAAACTGACTGCCTAGCAAAATGAGCATCCGTTTGGAAACAGAAAACGGGTGTCGTAAGTTGAAAATGGCCGTACAGAGATCCGGTCGATGCGGCCCAATAAGATCTTGCAAGCCGTACATAATCACGACGCATTCAGGCTCCAAATTTAGACAGGCACGTAGGAAATCGACTGGATTATGAATCGGCTGTGCCGTAGGCGCTGGCAATCCATAATAATGACTTTTGGATGTATTTTCCGCAGGACGATGCCCCGAAACCAAATCCCAAATAATGATTCCACGCGCCTGATTACGAAAAGCATTGACGATACGATGAATGGTATCGCCAATATCAGGCGTAGAGATCGCTACCAGCGGAACGCTGGCATTAAACGCATGACGAAGCTTTTTCTCCAGGGTCTGTTCCATTTTCTCCTCCTTTCCTTTTGTGTTTGGTCCTATTCTAACGAAATCTTTCTAATCGTTCGTTCCGGAATTTGTATCTGCGAAACGGGAATGTCCGGTACCTCCAATGCGAGATGCCATATATACGACCAACCGCTTTGAATCGACTCCCGAAACTGTTTGCCTGTAAAGAGATAATCTACCCGGTCCTCGTTGATTAACCCCGCGAGGACCGGATCTTCCAGTAGCAAAAACAGGCTTTGCATAGCAAGTATCCAAAAGCACAACATATCCTTAGAGGAATATACATTCACATGCGGCAGCAAAAAGTGGATCGGAACGTCCTTTAGCGTAGCTTGCGGCGTCGTCTTTAAATACTTTTCTTGTAAACGGCGCGCAATCTCCAAATGCCAATCGATAAACTGCCCCTCGCCTTCGCTAAGGCCAAAGATAATATAAACATATACTTGAATGCATAACGATAGAAATTGATCGAACGGAAGCAGCGAATTATAAACAAGCGAACTTGTGCCCCGCAAGTGAATGTTAAGCTCTTTCCGATTGCGAACATAAAAACTTATAAGATGTTTGGATAAAGGACGAAGGGGTTTTACCTCCTTTAGAAAGTACGGATGCATCACTGCGCCGGCAATCCCGGATTGATCGAGCGTTTCAAATCGCTGGCGACAAACTAATTGGTCCTGTTCGGGTAAATCAAATGGATCTGCGGTTAATGTGAACGACAGCGATTGGGTCGACTCCGGCCACAGATGTTCGGCCATATAGACCGCGCTGCGCAATTTCTTTTCCAGCTGTTTCAGCTGCTCGATCGTCATGTATCCTCTCCAAACCGAATCTCGCGTCTATCGCCAAATGTCCGAGTTTCCTTAACTTTCACTACTAAAGGCTCTCCAAACAACCCGTTAATATAGTTAATCGTGACATCAATCATATCTTGCACCATTGCGTCGTTAAAGTCAAAGGCACCTAGATTAAGGTGCGGTACTAATAGCGCGCGTATTACGGACAGACGAAATCGACTTGAAAGTATCGACCAATTTGGCGAATAACAAAGTTGACTCATAAAACCGGACTTCGGAATTTCGATATCCTTTTCGTTAAAAGTGACGCGAATACGATCCGGTACGTCGGGATAAAATTGGCCAAAAAGGAGCCAAAAACACTGAACCAAAAGCTCTGGCATTATGTCCGCTAATTCTTGTCCCGTCAGATGCCTGGAATAACCTAATGCGCCCTCCGCGCGCAACGTAACACGCGGTTGCGCATGATTATATTTGGTAATTGGTATCAAATAGAAAAACGGGATAAGGTTCATAAAACGATCCTGCAAGTATTCGGCAATACTACAGCGAAACTGTGGAATCGAAAGATTGGATGCCGTCGATTGTAATTTTTGAAGATCGTGTAATGCCCTAAATACGGGCGACGACTTTCCTCTGCATAATAGACATACAATGCTATCACTCGCTGCAAAGATGAGGGGATAATCGACCCAGTTGGTTTTCATCAACCCCTCAATCAGCCATTCAATGGAGCTCGGGCCGTATTGACGATATTCGAATCCCGGCTCGATAACCGTTTGTTGCAATCGCCGAAATGCGCGATAAAAAGCGATGGGACACACCGGCCCAATTTTCTTGCGTGTTTTTCGCTCCGCAATATCTCGAAGATGACAAAACGTTCGAGCAATTTCCTCTCCATGTGCAAAAAGATGCATAGTAGAAAGAAAGTTGACTGCCTCCTCCGGAGTTATTTCAGCCATCGCTATCTCCTTCATGCTCGTGATACTTACCAAAGTCGCAAATGTGTCGAATGCTTACCACTTCCAATACAAGCCTTTCTGTAAATTTGAAAGATTACTCAAAAACGATGCCAGTTGCGGCGTCGATTGTATCGCCAATAAGACCGACTTCGCATGGTCTATAGCGGTACGAACAAATGGGCCAGGATTCTTGTACTGCATAAACTGCGTGGTAAGCGAGGCAAGCATATCAGTAAGTGGGCTGACTTTTGAAAATGCGCCATCGACGGCGGCTTGTCTAAGCAGACGAACCAAAACAATCAAAACCCAAAAGTACTGTAAGAAGAAATGGCCCGGTACGACACTGGAAACCGATAGCGGACCCTCGTTGCATGCGGACCGAAATTCCTCGATAGCCTTTTCGCCATACTGAGATGACACAACGTCCTTTGCCAAATCTTGAATACGCATCAAGTCTGGCAAACACTTATACGCATGCATCCAAATCTCAGAACGGACGGTCCCATAGAAATAACCGTACAAAAGCCTCATCTTAAACGTATCTGTAAAATATCGTTGCATATCCTTGTTTTCGAAAATCGTCAAACAACGATCCGGAATGTCCGATTGGCTACACTGCAGTAACCGACAAATATTCTCCACAACCGGCATACAGGCAGGCTCGCTTCCGATTCGTAACAAACTGTTTATAAAGATCGTAAGCAATTCGGCTTCTAGCCAATAGTCCTCGTTTAACAACTCGAAGGCCGTAACAATACGATCCCGACTGGGAGTACCTTCGGCAAGCGCAAATAACTGATTGATAAACGTCAGCATGTGTTTCGCAAAGGCTGATGGGTCTAAACGATAGAAAATAACATAAAGCGTCTGATCGCTGTATTGAACATGTTTTCCAATGGGCACAATCGATCGCTCGGTCGGACCTCGATGACGATCTACAAAAAACAGCGTTCTGGTTGCTGCCTTGAAATGGTAATGCGCCGATGCATCATCTTTCACCGGGCGCTTCTCCAGAAAACGTTCGAAAACGGTTCGCTGTACTTCTGGCATTACTACGTCCATACTTGTATCCTCCCGTACGAACGCTCTATATGATCAATAAATAAGCGCAGATTGGGATGACAATTCGGAAAATCCCGAGCAATGGCCGGGTCATTCAAATATGGCAAACGAATGAGTGCTTCTTGCTTCTGTTTTGACGTTAGAGCAGAATCCGACTTCAGTTTTGCCGTCAGCATAGTGTCTATATATTTCCTTAGCGGAAATATAACCGTCCCATGCGTCCAATCCATCCAGGTAAGTACCAATGAGTTAAACTCCGGAAGATGTCGAAGGATATCAATAAGTATGCGACCGTTTTTATCCAGATAACCATACACGAGCAGCTGGAAAAGGGCTGCTGCCTCAATGCATATGGCAAGATCAAGCGGTCTAGGATCGAGCCCTGGTAATTCCATGTTCAACGGCCACCGTTCCCTGCCGAGAACCTTGCTAAATATATCAAAAAGCTCGTTCCGATAACGAAGCGGAATAGAATCAAGAAGCGGATCGTAAATAACATAGCTCCGCGTAGAATCCTCATCATAACAATACAACTTAGAAAGGTGTAGAGAATTATTAACAATCAGGCGTCGCCAGCTTAGTTTACGAAACGGCAACGTTTCGCAACGTATCTGAATGCCATAAGGACTAAATGATCCATCCGCTACCTTGTCCTCCAAAAAATCCGCGATGTATTTTAGGATCGTTTTCATCGGACCCTCCTTTCTGTCGGCCAGCACAACAAAAAAGGGTTTTCTAGACGATCTAGAAAACCCTTCTGCAAATCTCGTAAGTTGGATTATGACACGTTAGCCAGAATGGCTTGTGGCACGAATACCGTACGCCTCGTCAGGAATACCTCGCGAACCGGCAAGCTTCTTAATGCCATCATTATGCGAGTTTTGAATGACCCAAACGACACGGCCTGACTCGTCTAATTCCATTGCAACACATTCTACCGCGTGCATCCACCACATATACGCTACGTAAAGGGGACGCCCGGTAGCTAGAACAGCAAGACACTGCCCAATGGTGCTATCCGCGTTGATGCGCGTATTAATGTCCCACCATTCCAATGGCCGGTACTTGGCCGCTTCCGCTTCCCATCCCGGCTTATACGAATTTGGATTTCGGTTCCACTTGTTTTCGCCAACAAACTCTTGCGGCGCAATGCCTTTTTGATTGGCAGCACGGATTGCCCTATCTAGCGTATTGCCTGTATTTTGCCAGTTCACTGCCCACCCGAGGGATACGGGAGCTAATAGTACTGGCTCCTTGCCTTCTAATGCGCGGCATCCCATCACCGCCGCCGTTAATGCCCAGGCCCAGCAGTAGCCGAGACCGTTTTGATTCCAATTTTCTAAAAGCCCAGTAACTTCTTGGTGATAAAACGGAAAGATCTTATGTTGATGACAAAAATCAATGACTTCTTTCCACTTGTGTTTTGGAATCGGGTTTGGGGCTCCATATACCGGCTCCATCGGAATTAGTCCAATCTCCATCGCTTCTGGTGAGCCGTATTCGGTCTCACGAGGCAGAACGCCCGGACCGCCATATTGGCTCACTTGCTCAAGAAGAAGGTCAATATTGGAATCATCAAATACAGGAAGATTCTCCAAATTCATAATCGTCATCCTTTCAAATTAAGGCGCCGTACAAAATCCTGAGGTACATCGAGAACTTGTATAAGACGATGGCCGAACGTAATAAATGCTGCCTGGAGGCGATCCAACCGACATTTTGATCTTCGCAGGTGTCGGAGGCATCTGACCACGCAGCATTTGGAACAGTTCGGCTTCACTGTTTGGAAGAGAAAAAGCACGAATCTCTCGTCCTTGAATATGCTGTACCAACATAAGCGGCAACTGTCTATTCTTGGCTGCTTCGATCCAAGCAGCCATTTCGCCGCCAACATTCTTTACCGTATCGTAATCGTAACATCCATAGAATTTATGTCCGGCATTCGTTAGACGCTCGCGAAAACTCAACGATGAAACCAGAATTCGTTGTTCGTACGGGTATTTATCAAGTTCGCTGCTTTCAATCAAAAACATAATCCGATAGAAATTCTGCGGAGGCTCTGGTTTCGGTTCTGGCTTCGGTTCTGGTTTCGGTGGAATAGGTTCGGGTGCCGGTTTAGGATCAGGTGCTCCATCAACCGTTAAACGTGCTTGCAATCCAGGTTTGTGTGCTAAATCAAGGTAGACAAGATAATCGCCTTTTTGATGAGGCTGCACCAACAGCACAAGCTCATCATTTAACGTCTTCAGTAAAAATGTTCTTGGAATTTCGGGCCAGGTAATGACTTTCGCATGCCGAAAATATTTCAGCGGCCCAACAAGATCGAATTTGGTAAGCTCGTCAACCGCAACCACACGTTGGACGGGTTGAATCTCAATTACAGGCTCACCCGAAAACATCCAAAACAGCCCAACGCCGATAGCGATTACAGCTGCCAAAATACCTACAGCTAAGGCAATTTTTATCCACCGATTCATTACCCAGTCTCCTTTAATTACGGAGCACTAATGAATTCGTCCCATTGATTTTTCTCGTCCTCCGTAAGATCAATATCCGCATAAACGCTCCAAATACCGAGTTTTCGTTTTTTGGCTTCGGTTTCTTCTTTTTTCCATTTATCTGCAATTGCCCACGCAAAGCCATGACGAACAAGGGCGGCTTGGACGCAATCCCCTTGCGAGGTATAAACGACACCTGCATTGAGAATATCACCGCGGTATCGTTCAATACGAACAGTGGTTCCGGCAATTAGCTCGTGCAAAAAGTCTTTCGCCTGTTGACCAATAGGCCGATCTAACTTCGGTACACGAATACCAGATAGGATTAATACCTGCTTTCGATTATACCACTTTTTTTTGATCTCAATCGAACCCCCATCAACCGCTCGAATTGCGGTTGCTTCATAAACAGCAACGGGTTTCGGCAGCTGATGGTGGTTTTTGATGTGGTGAACCAGCCACACAATAAACGTAACAGCAAAAGCCCCAAGCAAAATACCTATAATTAACGGTTTATTCTTTTTACTCAGTTCAATCAGAAAATCAATTACTTGTAACACTAGCATCAAGATCAACTGAAAGATGCTTGCCAATACGCTTGCCAATTGCTTACTAACCATGCTTAAGAACGTCAAAATAGCAAAAATCCACGGCATACGATATCTCCAGGTTAGAATTTAAATTCTAATTTACGAATATCATATCTTGCTTCCTAGTTTGACTCTAGATTCATTTGCTTTAAAACGGTTGTCGTATCATCGACTGAATTATCTTGAAACGAAACCACATATAATGTGGACGACTGAACGGGAACAGCTTTTAAGGCAAAAAAGCAAAATTCGACTGCCAAAATAGACGGATGAAACATCATGATAAGACCAAGATATTTGGTAGCGTCGCACACCAATCTATCTTTATACTTTTGATAACGTTTCTGAAGGCGATCAAATTCTTTTTGGAGTTGCTTCAGGAAAGGTTTATCTAAAGTTATTGTCGAAATGGTTGCGTACTTCCATAAAAGATGCCTCAACAGCAACTCGTTAAAATGTGCGTAAATCCGCGCTGGACAATACTTACGATTTGCGCATGTGTTCGATTGGCAGCGATTGCCGATAAAACTGATAGCAAAACGACCGATCTTCGGAATCTTTCTTACGATTGCTTTGATCTTAGCCCATAAATTCTCATCATATACATCCTCAAGCGCTGTCGCATGCGGCAGCGCCGAAATTTTCATAAGAAGATCGCCCAGAATCTTCTTCATAAAGCGGACACCAGAGGATACTGATCTCGGCTGACTAAGCTCTCGGTCAGCCATAAGAGCCAAAAAGTCTTGTTTCTCGGCGTTCATCTCCATCTCCTAGCTTTTGATACTTTCAATCGAGTACTAAGCTAGGAATTAGAAACTGATCTTCTGCATCAATCGGAATCGTAATACCGATCCAGGAATTCATATCACGAGAGATGAGATACCTTCCACCTTTTAATAGCTGGACGGTAAGAAG
>CALDGA010000055.1 GCA_937942085.1 uncultured Flavobacteriales bacterium | reverse complement strand
CCGCCATGCTTGCAGTGTAAGGGGCTTTAATTGCCTTTCTTACCTCTCGCTCTAGAGCTGGTAGTTTTGAGCGTGACTTGATATCAGACTCACTTAACAAAATAGCCCTTGCAGATTTAAAGGCAGCATCAAGGCTTGGATAAGCGTATTCATTCAGCAAGTAGGTAGCAAAGCGGGTTATCTTAACCTCGCGTCTGTTTAGCTCTGTGATGTAATCATCTGATAGATTCTCCTTTTCCTTCTTTTCTACAATGGCATACAAGTGATCAGAGGTTACTTTTTTACGCTTACGCCTCCTTGGAATAGTCTTAGTGCCTGGCAACCAACCTTTGTCTAATGCATTTACATACTGTTCTAATAGATCTTCAAATGCACGTTTTCTCTGATTTTCAGGAAGTTTGTTGGGATAAGAGTCAATGCCTATTGCAGCACCTGTATAAAAGCGCAATCTCCTTCCTTCATAGTTTAGTGAGATACAATATTTGTTATGTTTGTACCCCGTTACATAAGCGTTGTAACTATTCTTCATGCCTGTCTATTTTAGACTACACTGAAGAGAATAGACAGCAAGATTGTAACCTACTGTTTATCAGTAGAGGGGCTCATAGCTCAGTTGGTTAGAGCACCTGACTCATAATCAGGTGGTCGCAGGTTCGAGCCCTGCTGGGCCCACTTTAAAGCACTTCCATTTGGAGGTGCTTTTTTTTTGGTAAGACTGATTTAAATTGTTGTCATATTGCGGAATCTATTTTAAACCTACTTTTCTTAATTTACGCTTTCAATCAAAGAAATATCTACATGCGAAAAAACTATCTATTCGTGGCCTTTATCCTTCTGTCGTTTTCTGCGTTTAGTCAGATTAAGAAAAAAGCCTATGTCCTTTCTTTGACTGAGGATAGAATCATAAAAACTAAACTCATAGGATCATTGAAGCACTCAGCGATGTACTATGGCAAAGACAAGGACAGCAGTTATACTGTTTTCGTTCCATTCATACCTGGAAGTGGTAAACTAGATTGGGATAACAGAATTATTGAAATAGCTCCTCTAAAAAAACCGTCTAATCCAAATAAAGTGATCGTTCGTCGAATTGACAGCGAGGGTAAGGTAGTTAGCACAAAAGAAAATAAACAATAGCTCGAATCAGTTTGAGATGATTGAAAGAATTTCTGTGCCGTACGGGAATAATTAGACCCTTATTTTTCCAACCAAATAAGTTTTGGCGCTACCTGTGAGTAGTATACGGTCATTTTTATTTTCACATGATAGAACGCCTCCTCTATGGGATAGTTGAATGGCCGTTAATTGCGTCTTTTGTAATCGTGAAGACCAAAAAGGGATAAGAGAACAATGTGATGAGCCGGTTACGGGATCCTCAAGAATTGATGCTTGTGGAGTAAAGAAGCGTGAAACAAAATCACAATTCTCTCCTTTCGCTGTGACAATAACTCCTCCTGTCCCGAGACTGACCTTGTCAAAGTTTTGTCTCTTGATTTGAATATTCTTGATTTGCTCCTCGCTATCATATAATAATAGGTAATCACGTGATTTAAATACCTCTAATGGTTGAATATTTAAAGAGGATTTAATAAACAGTGGTAACGTCGCGCTGATGGGTGGGCGCGAGGGTAAGTCTAAAGAGTATGAACCATTGTTTATAGATACTGCCAATGTCCCACTTAGGGTTTCAAAGTGGATGGTGTCATTTGGATAGTTTAAAAGTGATTTCATGCAATGAGCGGTAGCTAATGTGGCATGTCCACACAAATCCATTTCTAACTCAGGAGTGAACCAACGTAACTTAACAGATGTACCATTATCAATAAAAAAAGCTGTTTCTGATACCGAATTTTCTTGAGCTATTTTTAGTAAAGTATTGTCAGGTAACCATTCTTTGAGAGGAATAACACATGCTGGATTCCCTCCAAAAATTTTGTCTGTAAATGCATCAATTTGATAGATGTCAAGCTCCATTAGAAGAATAATTTATTGGTAGTACGAGCGCTAGATTTATCATTTATACTTTTTAAAAGTAAATTTTTCGCTCCACGGTGAAGGAGCTTCGAAACACTGTGGAGAATCATTAATGGGCTCAGGTAGTTTGATTTTCCATGCGTGAAGTGCGATGGTATTCGGAGAAAGTTTGGACCCACCGTATTTCTCATCACCCAGGATAGGGCAACCGATGTGGCTCAGTTGGGCACGAATTTGATGGAAACGACCCGTGCTGGGTTTAACCTCAAGCAAGGCACCGTGCTCATTCACTTCTAGGGTTCGGTAGTGAAGGCGGGCAGGTTTGGTGCCGCCTTTAGAGTGGTCGTATACCAGAGCTTTCTTTGCGGCATTATCGGTAAAAAAGTGATGTTCTAAGATTCCTTTTGCGGGCTTTGGATGCGTGGAAGTGATGGCCAGGTAGGTTTTCTGGATCTTGCGTTCTGCGAACCATTGGTTGAGTTGCTTGAGGGTGCTTTTCTTTTTTGCGAAAATGAGCAGACCGCTGGTCACTCGGTCGAGGCGATGTGCAACTCCTACGTATGGGGGTTTAGGTCCTTGGCCCAAGTATTGGTGGATTTGGCTTTCGGCGGACAGAGGTTCGAACGGGTTTTGTTCGGTGATGATGCCCGATTCTTTATTGATGATAATCAATGTAGTAGATTCAAAAATGATTTCGGGTGCCTTCATGGGCTAAAATTACCTCCTTTTTAGTTGGGCTGAGCAGAAGTGCGTGAAAGAGTTAATGTATTTTAGCAGGCAGATTACGGCCACACATGAAACTAAACACCAGCGAAATCCCCTATAAGTTTCGTCATTTCTACTGGAACAAGTACGTTTTGAAACTCTTCAAGAAGGAGCGCTTTTTCATGTCGTATAGTTACCGCTACAAAGCCATTTGGTTTCGTAATTACAAGGTCGCGTCGCGCACCATCAATAACTACCTCACGGCAGATAGTAAGCCGGGTTCGTTGATTTACGGTTCCGCCATGCCTTATTCGAAGTGGATGGTACGGAACTTTTACAAGTTTGCCTTTGTGCGTAATCCAGAAGAGAAGTTTATCAGCTGTTGGAAGGATAAAGTGACGGTGCAGAACTACTTCAGGTTTACCCCTGAGGAGCACGAGCGTATGCAAGATTTTGATACGTTTTTGACTTGGGTTGAAGGTCAAGATGTGACCAAGTGCGACGAGCATTTACGAGCACAGACTTCCATCATCGATATTCCAAATATGGATTTCATCGGCAGGTTCGAAAACTTTGATGAAGACTTCGCTAAGGTCGCGGAAAAATTGGGCACACCGTATGAAAAAGAGGTGAAGCTCAACGTGAATCGTTCCAAGAAAAAAGTGGAGCTCACCGATGATCAGCGCCGGAGATTACAGGCTTTGTACCGCAAAGATTACGAGGTGTTTTACCCCGAGCTATTGATTGACTAGCGGCCGTAGTATTTGGCCACCAGTGGCACCAGGGCCTCGTCGTATACTTGCTTTTCCTTCTTCTTTCTGCTCTTGTTGACCGGTGTATCGAGTACGCGCTGCACGCTTCGTTCATCGGCACTAAAGTTTAGCCAATTCAGAATACGCATCGCCTCTTCCTTGTTCGAGAACAGGTCTTCTGAGCGTACGGTCAGCGTACGGTCTTTACCAGGACCAGCTTTGAAATCATCGATAAAGGAATTTGTCGCATTCCAAAGCCAGGCAATCTTGTCCGGACGGCTCTCGATGCCCAAGGATTGCGGTGGAGCGATACGGCCTTCGTCGGTGATGGTTTTACCGGTGTACCAATTCCGTTGTATGCCCGAAGACACAAAAGAATCCGGATGACGCAGCAAATGGATGAACTTCGCCTTTGGGAAAAGTTCTGCCATGGCGGGGGCGAAGAAGGTCAATCTATTGTTGGTCTCCACGTAGCGCAACCCACGTAATTTGTAATCGCGGATGGCTTCGTAACGGCCCGCCATGAAGGCACCCTTGGCGAAAGAGAGGTCGCCTGTATCGTAGGCAGTTTTCCCGGCCAAAAGCATTTCAGGCAGCGCCTCGTGTTCGATGTGGAGGCCTTGTTCTAGCTCGAATAACCGGGTGAGGAGCATCGTGCCCACGCGGCCGGTGGAAAGCACGAAGATGGGCTCGGCCTCCGCCATGATTTCCTGTGGTAGGGCCTCGCTATTTTCGAGGTGTCCGTGAAGTTTAGCGCGGTGCTTGAGGTCATTCCAATAGCGAACGTTGAACCCGAACCATTCCTTGATCAGTTTGTCTTTTCTCATGATGCAGGTAATTTTTGTTCGAGTAGTGATTTGAATTGGTCCCTGAACGCCTCGCTTGAATACGAACGAACATGCGCCTTTAACGCAGTACGAAGGTCTGCGATTTGCTCGGATTTTTCAAGTTTCTGGACCAATTCTGGTATATCCGCCTCACTCTCATAGCGCAGCTCCGCATAAGGCACCACCTCGCGCTGTCCCCCGCTATTGTGTACAATGGGCAGGCAACCGGCACCTATTCCCTGTACAGTGGTGATGCCAAAAGGCTCCTCGCGGAGGGAATGAATGAAGAAGGTGGCTGAGGTCAATAAAAGGTTGCGCTCTTGTTCCGACGCATCGGCAACTAAATGCACGTTGGTCAGCCCCAAGGACGCAATGGCCTCAGCACATTGGTCGAAATAGGCAGGGTCATTCTTAAAACCTATGAGGTAGAGCTCGTACCCTGGAAGGTTGGCCATCATCTTGACTTGTTCAAGCTGGCGCTTGTTGGGAGAGAATCGGCCCAAACTCACGATGCGGTGGGGTAATTTCTCGCCCTCTTGAAAATCAATATCGACCGGCGGGTAGAGGATGTGCTCCACCTTGTGGTCGTAATGTTGTTCGAATCGCTGTGCTGTGAAGGCACTATTGGCGACCTGAAGATCATTCGAACTTACCCGGCGGTGTCGGCGATACCGAAAGGCGTTGAGCATGAATGGATCGCGTCCAACATCGAACAAGCGTTTCAGTGTGGGTTTTTGCATCAACCTGGCCTTGCGAGGGTAATGGACGTAACTCAAAATATTGAGGGTGGGGTCCAGTCCCAAGCTGGTGTTATTGCTATTGATGATCAAATCATAGCCCTGAAGGTGAGCATTGATATCAAAGTTGAATTTGGTGATGTTCCACTCAAAAGGTCTGCGAGCTTCTGGAATGGTAATAAAGTTGCACTCAATGGCACTGCCGTAATGCGCTGCAATGTCCTCGTGGGTGAGCCTAAAACGGTAGCTGTAGAAGTCCGGAACGATCCCCATGGCATTGAGCACCTTGGTCATTTCGAAGGTGACCTGGAATCGACCACCTAATTGGACTCTATTTTGAATATATGCGACTTTCAACGGGATAAAGGTACGTAGGCTTAACGCAACAGGACGTGCTTGATGAACTTTCTAAAAATGGCTGCCGCTACCAAAATGATTAGACCGGAGAGAATGAACTTCACAAGACCGTCGACCGGCAGGGCGTAACATACTAACCCAACGACTGAGCTGCCCATAAAGATGTAGAGACTTTCACGGGTAAAGGGCTGCAGGCCACTTCTGCGATAGATCATGAAGGCACGCATAGCGTTGACAAAGAGTACGGCAATCAATCCGCTGTAGGCGACCCCTAAAATCCCATATTTGGGGATAAAGAGGAAGTTGAGCACGATGTTGATGACCAACATTATCGAGCCTATTTGCATGTTCAGCTTGTAAAAAGGACTATTGGCAATGATTTCTCCATTCGAGCCGAACGAGGCGTTGATGTATTTGCGCGCCAAGGTCCAACCCACTACTGGGATGGCGGGGTAGAACCTTTCCCCATCTGGAATGAGAGAGAAAATCCACTGAACGTTCACCATGACCATGATAACAAAGGCGGCATTGACCAACATTTGAGCGCTGGAGGTCTTCTCGTAAATCTTGCGCAGCACGTCCATGTTGTTCTTGTTCCAGCTCGTAGAAATTTGTGGGGCCAGCATCTGATTGATGGGTCTACGGATGCCATCGATGACGGAACCGATAAAGAAGGCCATACCGTAAATCCCCACGCTGTCCATATCTGTGAGCATGGAGAGCATTTGAACATCTAGGGTGTTGATGCCTATTTCGATTAGGACGCTAAAGACGCTAATCCAAGCAAATTTCTGTACATCCTTTCCCATCGGAGCGCCCATATGGCGCCAAGTAAAGGTTGGTTTGACTCGGTTCCACGCGTACAACAACGCGACGAGCCCAAGGGCCAAGGAAGCCCAGGCATAAGCAATAAGCCATTGGGAGAAAGTAAAGGCGTAGTATAATAAGGCCAGCCCGATCACCAACATGGCGATGCGCAATCCAAGGTTTTTATAAAATACCGGTACAGCAATGCGCTTAGTGGTCGCTGCGGCAGAAACCGCCATCAGGAAGGCCATACCACTGACCACGAAGAAGCTGAGGTAGCGGAGTAGGTGTACGTCTTTTTCAAAATTAAAAAGGGGTGCGAGTTCCGGTCCAACAATGAACAATACTACCCCGACGACGATCATGAGCAAAGTGCTCCGTCCTACCACTGCACTTTCAAAGGCTTTCTTATCCTTATTCGGATCAGAATGGAATTTGGTGAAGGAACGATGTACGCCGAAGAGCAAGATGTTGGACAGCAGCACCGCGGTGCGCTCCATCCACCGATACATCCCCAACTCTTCTGTGCTGAATAATTCCGGAAGCAACCATAGATTCAATACGGCCCCTACGAGGATTCCGGCAATATTAATGACGGCACCTGATGAGATTTGTTTTTTCGAAACGTTCATTCGCCTTTGGCTTGCATCAAATGTAGTGATTTACCGCATCGCTACTTCACGACATAGGCATCACTGAAGGCATGAAATTTGGCCAATTCTTCCGTAATCCAACGCGCATCCCGACCTAAATATTGTGCCATCAATCGCGCCACCTCCGGTGCAATCTTCCTTGCTTCCTTGGCGTCGAATAAAATGGCCCGGGTACGGCGCGCCAGCACATCTTCTAAGGTCATGGCCATCTCCTTCTTCACGGCCCAACGAATCATGCTGGGATACAAAGGAAATTTATCGCTCAAGGACTCCTCATTGTTCTTTTCAATGCGCTTGCGGATTTTCTTTCTGAAGGATCCATACACGTGTAGGGGATCGGTCCAATCCGGAGCTACCTCATAGCCGTGAATGGGCATGTTCTCCGTTTGGCATTTTCGCGGAGGCAGAGCGCCGACCACCAATGCGTTGTCGATGGCATCTTCTCCCATTTTTCTGTAGGTCGTCCATTTGCCGCCCAACACTGAAATCAATCCAGAAGGACTGACCAATACCTTGTGGTGTCGGCTCACTTCTTTGGTAGTTTCACTGCCGTTTTCACTCGCCGCCAAGGGCCTCAAACCGGCAAATACACTGAGGATATCTGCTTTAGTGGGCTTTTTCGACATGTACATGCCCGCGTTGTCGAGAATGAATTTGATTTCATCTTCCTGTGCCACGGGATCTAAATCGCGTTGTTCGAGCGGGGTATCGGTCGTTCCTACGATGACCACATCGTGCCATGGCACCGCAAAAAGCACGCGGCCGTCGGTGGTTTGCGGGACCATGATGGCTTCATCGCCGGGCAAGAAACTCTTGTCCAATACGATGTGGACCCCCTGCGACGGTCTGATCGTCGCTTTAGCCTCGGGATTGTCCATTTTCAATACATCGTCCGCAAAAACACCAGTACAATTGATGATGACCTTGGCGCGAACTTCGAAAACGTCATTGCTTAGGGTATCTTGAACTTTGACGCCGACCACTTCTGCTTCTTCCTTCAATAGCCCTACCACCTTTGTGTAGTTGCAGAGTACAGCGTCGTTTTTAGAGGCTGTTTGGGCAAGGGAAATGGATAATCGCGCATCATCGAACTGTCCGTCGTGGTAGAGTACACCGCCGCGCAGTCCTTCTTGATTGACATTGGGGATGTGTTTTAAGGTTTCCTCGAGAGAAATCATTTCAGAAGGACCTAGGCCCAATTTTCCCGCCATCAAATCATAAATCTTCAACCCCACTCCATAAAAGGGACTGTTCCACCAATCGTACGAAGGAATGACGAAGCTGAGGTTTTTGACCAAGTGTGGCGCGTTTTGGCACAATAGGCCTCGCTCTCGCAGGGCTTCAATGACCAAAGAGATATCACCGTTTTGCAGGTATCGAACCCCGCCGTGGACCAGTTTGGTGCTTTTAGAGCTGGTGCCTTTGGCAAAATCGGCCCCTTCCACTAAGGCGACCTTGTAGCCACGCGCTGCACCGTCGACGGCAGCACCTAATCCTGTGGCTCCGCCGCCTATGATGAGAATATCGAAGGCTTTCTCTTTGAGAAGCGCAAGATTCTCGGCTCTATTCATCCGCCCCTGCTTTGATCCATCCTTTGCTAGCGGCGATCGCTCGGTGCCATTGATCGCGCAACAAAATTTGGTCCATGGGTTTTGGATCGAAGTTTTCGTCGACATTGAGCAAAGGCTTGAGATGCTCCAAAGACGACCAATACCCTATGCCAAGTCCTGCGAGCAAGGCTGCTCCAAGTGCGGTACTCTCGGTCTCCGCCGGGCGAATGACTGGACAGCCCAAAATATTGGCCTGTAATTGCATCATGGTATCGTTGGCACTAGCCCCGCCGTCCACCTTGATGGCTTTGAGTTCTTGCCCAAGGTCTTTGGCCATGGCTTCCAAAACATCTGCCGTGCTCAGGGCGATGGCTTCGAGCGCCGCGTAGGCGATGTGGCTGTCGTTGGTGCCGCGGGTGATGCCCATGATGGCACCGCGGGCATAGGCGTCCCAATGCGGCGCTCCTAATCCGCTCAAGGCAGGGACAATGGTAATGCCGCCATTGTGGCCTTCCTTCAGCGCCAAGGCCTCAATATCGCTGCTGTTTTCAATGATTTTTAGTCCGTCGCGCAGCCACTGCACCAAGGCGCCGGCGATGTAGACCGACCCTTCGAGGGCGTAGGTGAGTTCGCCGTTCAGTTGCCATGCGACCGTACTGAGCATTTGATTTGTGCTGTTGACGATAGTCTTGCCGGTATTGGTCACGGCGAAACAGCCTGTGCCGTAGGTGTTTTTAGCCTCGCCGGGTTCGAAACATAATTGGCCAAAGAGTGCGCTCTGTTGGTCTCCGGCGATGCCCGCAATAGGTACGCTTGCGCCAAAGATTTTTTCAGAGGTATGGGCCAATTTTCCGCTGCTGTCCACCACCGTCGGCAGCAAGGACATGGGAACCTCGAGCAGGGCGCAAAGGTCTGCGTCCCACTGCCCCTCGTGAATATTGTACAACAGAGTGCGGCTCGCGTTCGAGGCATCGGTAATGTGCGAAGCGCCTTCGGTAAGGTTCCAAATGATCCAAGAATCTACGGTGCCAAATCGCAATTCACCACGCTCGGCACGCTTCCGCGCCCCGGGCACTTTGCCGAGGATCCAGCGGATTTTACTGCCGCTGAAATAGGCATCAGTGATGAGTCCCGTTTTGGCGGTGATGGTGGGGCCGTGCTGGGCTTTGAGGCCCTCGCAAAAGTCCGAGGTGCGGCGGTCTTGCCACACGATGGCGTGGTGAATGGGCTCGCCCGTTAATGCATCCCAAATGATGGTGGTCTCACGCTGGTTGGTGATTCCGAGGGCACTAATTTCGTGCGGCTTGACCTTGGCCTGTTTTAAGGCCTCTTTGATGGCGCGTAACTGGGAGGTCCATATTTCATTGGCATCGTGCTCCACCCAAGAAGGTTGTGGGAAGTGTTGGGTAAATTCGAATTGGCCCAGTCCAATTTTCTTAGTATCCCCATCAAAAACGATCGCTCTGGAGGAGGTCGTTCCGGCATCAATAGCCAACAAATACGGTTTCATATGCTGCGAGTTTAACGAATCAATAATTAAGTAAAATTCTCGGAGTCTACCAATTTTTGCATCTTAGTAGTTCAGAATAAAACCACGCGTATGTCACCATTTTGGGCCGAGTTCGTCGGAACTTTCTTATTGCTGTTTATCGGAAACGGCGTTGTCGCCAATGTTGTATTGAAAAACACCAAGGCTCAGGGCGATCCTGGTTCGTGGGTGATGATCACCACCGCATGGGGCCTCGCGGTCTTCGTAGGGGTGGTCGTTGCTGGCCCGTACAGCGGTGCGCATTTGAATCCGGCCGTGACCCTTGGGCTGTGGATGGACGGCGCGGTAGATACGGCGACGATGTGGATATATTTCGGGGCCCAATTATTAGGGGCAGCTGCCGGCACCACCATGAACTACGTGTTCTACAAGCCGCATTACGACATCACGGACGATGGCGCCGCCATTCGCGGTTCCTTTTGTACCGCGCCGGCGATCAAAAATACCTGGAACAACTTCTTTGGCGAGGCCCTCGGCGCCTTTGTCCTCGTTTTTGTGGTGTTCTACTTTGTTGGAGGAACTCTGGAAGGCGTGAGCACCACGCCTATAGGATTGGGGAGTATTGGTGCCCTGCCAGTGGCCTTGTTGGTTTGGGTTATTGGTCTGGGATTAGGGGGTACGACCGGATATGCAATCAATCCCGCCCGCGATTTAGGACCGCGCATCATGCACCAATTATTGCCTATTAAAAATAAAATCGATTCCGGTTGGGACTATGCCTGGATCCCCGTGGTGGGTCCATTGGCGGGGGGCGCCTTAGCTTGGTGGATCAAAGAGTTGCTCTTGACCACAGCGGTCTAGCACCGAATCTTACTATCTTGCGCGCATGAATCCAGCGCTTCTTCCTAATGTCATTATTGGCGGTGCCCCAAAGTGTGGTACAAGCAGCCTGTATTTTTGGTTATCGGCCCATCCAGAGGTCTATGGTAGCCCGAAGAAAGAGACGTTCTTTTTCGCCGATAAGGTGAATAGGTTCAATGCTTTGGCCAATGTGCACGAGCATGATTTGGACCACTATGAAGCTTTTTTCAAAGGCGGGGAAGATGCGACGGTGCGGTTTGAGGCGACGGCGCATTATTTGTACGAAAAGGTAGCGCGCGAGCACTTTTCTAATTGGTCCCAGAAACCAAAGATGATCTTCTTGTTTCGCGAACCGTCGAAGCAGATGTACAGCCATTATAAGATGGAGCGCTACCGCACTAAGCGCATTGATATGCCGCTGTTGGAGTACATTCAGCGCCCGCAAATCACGGATCACGTGGACTATGCCAAACATTTGAAGGCGTGGATGGACGCGATGCCTGAGGGACACGTGAGGTGCTGGGCCTTTGAAGATTTCATGTCGCGCAAGGAAGCGGTGATGAAGGAGATTGCGGAATATGTTGGCGTGGATCCAAGTTTTTACGACGGCTTCGATTTCGAACACCGCAACGAAAGTGTGGCGATTAAGAGTGGGGCCTTACACCAATTGGGCCTCAAACTTCAACCGCTCATTCCACATGCTTTGCAGCGTGCTTTGCTGCCTTTGTACATGAAGCTCAACAGCGGTGGCCGAGTGCAAGATGCGCACGAAGATGCAGCGGTTTTGGCGACATTTAAAAAGGATTGGTCTCACGTGGGCCAAGCATTACAGGCCCTCGACCCCAATTTTCCCTCCGATCGTTGGGCCTAATTTCTTACGGATTTTCCCTCGCGTATTTATTGCATCTTTGTGAAAAACCCCGAGATATGAACAAGCTATTCTGTTCCGTGGGATTGTTTTTGGCCTTCAACGCCTTGCAAGCCCAACCCTTACCGTACTACCAAGATGCCTACAATGAGGACGGCGAAGACCTTCGCGAAGCCTTATATGATATCATCAAGGTTCATACAAGATTACAATATTCTTCTAGCAGCACCGATACTTGGGACGTGCTCAAAGTCAGTGATAAGGACACTACGAACACGGATAACGTTTGCCTTATTTATGCGGGTGTATCGGTCAACGGTCCTCAGGAGTACAACAATGGACAGGGGTGGAATCGCGAACACGTCTGGCCACGTAGTTTAGGTGGTTTTGGTACGAGTGCTGGCGTTGGAACTGATGTCCATAACCTTAAGCCAGCAGACGGAGGATTGAACTCCTTGCGCTCCAATCATGAATTCGATGACCTTGGTTCGGGCGGTTCGGCAGTGAACTACAACGGCTCAGCTACGGGCAACCGCATTAATGGTTCAGCAGGATTGTTTGAACCTCGCGATAAGGTTAAGGGCGATTTGGCTCGTATCATTCTCTACATGGACTTGCGTTATGAAGGCGCCGGCAGCGAACCAGATTTGGTGGTGCAGGAAAGCCTAAACTCTGGAGGTACCACCTTCGCGGTATTGAGCACCTTGATCGCTTGGCACTGGGCAGATCCTGTGGACAGTTTTGAGATGAACCGCAATAACGTCATCCATAACATGCAGGGCAACCGCAATCCGTTTATCGATCACCCAGAGCTCGTGCATTACATCTACGGCGATTCGACGCACGTGGCTTGGAACCCTTATATGGCTGTTCAGGAGCAGGGGCCAATTCAATTAAAAATTGGACCCAATCCCGCAGATTCGTTTTTGAACATCACTACAACCGAGGCCAACGATTTTCAAATCTTCACCTTAGGTAAGCACCTCGTCGATGAGGGCACCCTTCAGGCCGGGGAGAATAGGATTCCGGTAGACCACCTTCCCGCCGCCACCTACTATATGTTAGTCGGCGAAAGGATGGAGAAAATTTTCATCCAGCACTAAAAAACAAAACCCCCGCGGCGCAGCCGCGGGGGTTTTTATTTCAGCGATTTTTCGCGCTCCTTATTGAAGCACTATGCGTAGGGTTTGCGTACCGCGATCGGTCACTACCTTCACAAGGTAAGTACCAGCAGCAGCGTTGAGGTCCATGCGAACTGCATTGCCCACGCCTTGCTCTACGGCAATCGTTTCTCCTACCATATTTACAATCTGTACAGTGTACTCTAGCTCTACACCCAATTCAACTGTAAACATACCAGTAGTTGGGTTCGGATAGATGTTGCGTACGATGCTCTGCTCATTTACATTTGAGTTTGGAGTGAGGTTACCTGGAGAACCTACATCACCTTCGAGTGAGGTATAAGCTCCATTGGTTCCATCAACTGCATCTCCTGTGAATGCACCTGTAGTATCAAACTCTACAGAGTATCCGGCCGTAGCAGCAGAGTATAGAGAGTTTGTCAAGGCCGCACCTGAGGCGTCGTACAAGTACACGCCATCACCATTCTGGCTCAAGCTTGGGAATGAACCGGTCAATTCATCGTTTGCTACAATGGTAACAGAACCAGGGTACAATTTCCATTCTGCCAAGAAGGCATCTTTGTTAGTTGATACATCATCAAGAACAACAATGGCTTCACCCGGAGAGATGGTTACAGATGGGAATACTGAAGTTCCCGAAATGTCACTTTCATCATCCCATGAGAATCCGCCGATGTTCACTACAGTATCGCCGTAGTTGTAGATCTCGAACCAATCTGCATTGTAACCAGTACTGTTTGAACCTGCCATGATCTCGCTCACGACAATCTCAGGAACATATACAGCAGCTGCCGGAGTAATATCCGCGATGTAACGTGGCAATAATTGGTAACCTTCGTCATGTGGAGCACTCCAGTCGTACTGACCACCAATACCCACAACATCGAACGCACCTGTTGGTGCAGTCGTTCCATATAGGTCAACATCAGCATCAATACGCATTACGATCGTATCCGTACCGTTAGTGATATCGATGGTGTAGCCTG
>CALDGA010000054.1 GCA_937942085.1 uncultured Flavobacteriales bacterium | reverse complement strand
GCCGGGCGCGGATGGATGAGTTCAAAAGGCGGGGCAAGACGATCTTGCTTGTGACCCATGATTTGGCTACGGTCGAGAGTTGGTGCCATCAGGCGCTTTGGCTCGACCAGGGCGAAGTGCGAGCTTTGGGGAAGCCTGACGAAGTGATTAGCATGTATGTAAATGGTTCAAGGATAGCCACGCCTAGTAGCTAACGGAAGGGAGAGGAGATGAAAGCTCTTGTGCTTGCGGGCGGTAAGGGGACGAGACTCCGACCCTTGACCTATACCATGGCCAAGCAATTGATTCCCGTAGCTAACCGGCCGATCATTCATTATGTAATGGATCAAATCTCCAAGGTTGGGATCAAGGATGTAGGAGTTATCATCGCGCCCGAGACTGGCCACCAGATAAAAGAAGCTTTAGCGGAGAATCCCTGGGAGGTTAACTTTTCGTTCATCCTCCAAGAGGAACCAATGGGCTTGGCTCATGCAGTCATGGTGGCTCGGGAATTCCTGGAAGAAGAGCCTTTCCTAATGTATTTAGGTGATAACCTCATCGGCCAAACTATCAAGGGTTTTGTAGACGAGTTCTACTCCTCAAGACCCGATGCTTTGATCTTGTTAAAAGAGGTAGAGGACCCGCGGATGTTTGGGGTAGTAGAAATTAATAGCGATGGCAGCGTTAAGCGGCTCATTGAAAAGCCTAAGGAGCCGCCTTCCAACCTGGCTCTGGTGGGTATTTACCTCTTTTCCCCCTTAATCCATGAGGCTATTGCCGAGATCAAGCCTTCTTTCCGGGGAGAACTAGAGATAACCGATGCCATCCAAAAGCTTCTCGACAAGGGAGGAACCGTGAGGAGCTTTATCTTGAAGCACTGGTGGCTCGATACGGGGAAAAAGGACGATCTCTTAGAGGCTAATCGAGTGGTGCTAGATGAGTGGATTACTAGGAGTTTAGAGGGAGAGGTGGACAAAAATAGCAAGGTGGTGGGGCGCGTTTCTCTAGCCAAGGGAGCTCGGATTGAGAGAAGCACCATCCGCGGCCCAGTAGTCATTGGGGAGGGAACTGTAATCAAAGACTCGCTCATCGGCCCTTATACAAGCATCGGCAAAAACTGCCTGATCGAGGGGGTCACTTTGGAACATTCAGTCATCCTGGATGGTGCGCGGCTTGTTAACATCGAGCGCTTAGAAGATAGTGTAATAGGACGAAAAGCCGTGGTTGCCAGCAGTGGGCGGAATGCTAAGGCGCTACGGCTGATGGTTGGGGACGATGCGGAGGTTCTGCTGTAATGCCCTTTGAATTTGAAAGGCTGGAGATTACTGATGTTGTCCTCATTAAACCCCGAGTCTTTTACGATGAGCGCGGCTTCTTTATGGAAGCCTACAAGTACTCTGATTTCGCTGCTTTCGGCATAACCGAGCATTTTGTCCAAACTAACCACTCCCGCTCCGTAAAGGGGGTCTTAAGAGGGCTCCATTATCAGAATCCTCCTAAAGCCCAAGGAAAGCTCGTTCGTGTCTTGATGGGGGAGATCTTCGATGTGGCGGTTGATATCCGCAAAGGGTCGCCGACTTACGGGAAGTGGGTGGGGCAAAAGCTTTCCGCCGAGAACAAACAGATGCTCTATATACCTCCAGGGTTCGCTCATGGCTTCTGTGTGCTCAGTGATGTAGCCGAGGTTTTATACATGACAACGGAAGAATATTCCCCAGAGTGTGAAGCCGGGATAATTTGGGATGACCCGGATATTGGCATCCACTGGCCTATCAAAACCCCTGTCCTTTCACCGAGGGATGCAAGATGGCCTAGGCTTGCGAACGCGGTGAACTGTTTCATTTACAGTGGAGGGCAGACCCCATGAAAATCCTGATTACAGGCGGATGTGGCTTTATTGGAAGCAACTTTATCCATTACGTCTTACGGCATCACGAGGATTGGCAGGTGGTAAATCTGGATAAGCTTACCTATGCGGGGAACTTAGCCAACCTAAAGGATGTTGAAGGAGACCCTCGCTACAAGTTTGTTAAAGGGGATATCGCTGACCGTGAGCTAGTAAGCAGACTTTTCCAGGAAGAGAAATTCGATGCTGTAGTAAACTTTGCCGCTGAGTCTCATGTGGACCGTAGCATTTTGGACCCTTCCCCTTTCATCGAAACAAATGTCAAGGGAACGCAGGTCCTGCTTGAGGCTGCAAGGCAATATAAGGTGGAGAGGTTTATCCAAATCTCCACGGATGAGGTGTACGGCTCTTTAGGCGAGACCGGAAAGTTCACCGAAGAGAGTCCTTTGCAACCTAATAGTCCCTATGCAGCGAGCAAAGCTGCAGCCGATCTTCTTTGCAGAGCTTATTATAAAGCATATGGCGTCCCTGTTATCATCACTCGAAGCTCAAACAATTACGGGCCTTATCAATTCCCGGAGAAGCTAATCCCCCTCATGATCCGCAACGCTCTCGCTGGTAAAGAGCTACCGGTGTACGGGGAAGGGAAGAATGTCCGGGACTGGCTTTATGTGGAGGATAACTGCCGAGCCATCGATCTGGTGCTTGAGAGAGGCCGGGTTGGCGAGGTTTACAACATTGGCGGTAACTGTGAAAAACGCAACATTGAGGTTGTTAATGCTATTTGTGAGATCCTGAAGAATCATCACTTGACTCAACATCTAACGCCAAAGATCAGATTTATAAAAGACCCTCGTGGTGCAGCCCATGATTATCGCTATGCGCTCGATTGTTCTAAAATAAAATCAGCGTTGGGCTGGGAGCCCCAGGTAAGCTTTGAACATGGTTTAAAGCGAACTGTCGAATGGTATCTTGCCAACCAAGCATGGATGGAGAGCGTAATTACTGGCGAATATCAGGAGTATTATCAGAAAGTTTATGGTGCCAATGGCTAAGTTTGGCTATTATCGGGGGCAGTAATGGCTCCTCGGGTAATAGTGATAGGGGCTAATGGACAGTTGGGCACAGATTTAGTCAAAGTCTTGTCTGAGTGGGACTTGGTCCCCTTGACCCATGCCAATCTTGATATTTGCGATTTCGTTTACACTCGTAAGCTTCTTGCGGAATTAAGGCCCGACATTATTATTAACACGGCTGCCTTCAACCGGGTGGATGATGCCGAAGATCAACCGGAGAAGGCTTTTTGGGTCAATACCTATGCCGTACGTAATTTAGCTCACATCTGTGCGGATTTGAATTGTGTGCTGATGCACATTAGCACTGACTACGTCTTTGGGGGCGAAAAACGCACCCCTTATACCGAAGACGATGCCCCCAATCCTCTCAACGTCTATGGGGTCTCTAAGCTTGCCGGTGAGTACTTTGTGCGCAATTTATGTCCTAGGCATTTCATTGTCCGGACCTCAGGCCTGTACGGGGTAGCGGGCTCAAGGGGCAAAGGAGGCAACTTTGTAGAAACGATGATCCGTTTGGCTAAGGAGGGCAAGCCGATTCGGGTCGTGACCGACCAAGTGTTGACACCGACATACACTAAGGACTTAGCCCAGAAGCTAAAGGAGCTCTTGACAACGGAGGCTTATGGGCTATATCATATTACTAATAGCGGCGAATGTTCTTGGTATGAGTTCGCGAAGAAGATTTTTGAGTTCTTGGGTATTAAGCCAGATTTTGG
>CALDGA010000053.1 GCA_937942085.1 uncultured Flavobacteriales bacterium | reverse complement strand
TTAAACCCGATACCCACATTGGACGTCGCGATCACCTTCGTGGCCCTGGGGGTCGCGTTGGTAAAATCCAAATAGCCGTTCGGTGTGCTCACGGGCATATTTAATATATCGGGAGAGAAATATTAAATACGTTTGGGGGCGAACGTTGGAGAAACGAGTAACTGCGTTACTCGGGGGGAGTGGGCCAAACTGGGTTCTCCGGATCCGTCGTATTCGCCGGGAGGTCGCGGAGGGCTTGGCGGTACACTTTCCACTCTTCTATCTTTTCTTGTGAAAATGGGGCATCGGGTGTAGAAACTATCCAGTCACTTTCTTTTAAAAGCACGTCTCGTTCTTCGCGAAGAATAAACCATTGTGTATCTACAGCTCTTTGAGCTTGTGCGTTGATCGCATCTTCGTCTGCCGAAAATTCAATCTCGTTTGTGGTTGGATTGCGTGTGAGGGTGATGAAGTGGCTGTTGAGATGCACCGGAACTATGACGTGTTCGAGTGCACTAGAACGTTCTTGAACATCTTTTTCTGTACCCCGAAATCTGTCGACTATTTTCAGGGAATCTTTCACGACTGAAACGTAATTGTTCATTACTTGTGCCATAGAATTTTTATGCAGCTGAAATCATGTGCCCGGAAATATTAGTTCTATAATGATAAGTTCGTAGGTCAGAGGTGGATGCTGGAGCTAATTGGTTTCCCGCAACCATTTTGGTGATGAACGAAAAGTTGGCCATATTAGAATAACCCGCGTATCCGTATCCGGTGATGCTATTTTCAAAACCACCACTGGCGTTTCCTGCGGCATGTTGATGTAGATTATATGTGACAGCGGTACTAGAAGAAGTTTCCTTAAATTTTAAATCAATGCGGCGATTGGCGTTTGTAGCACAGTATATTCCAAAATGAAATGCGTAGTATCCATCTACCGGAGCTGTGAAATATCCAGTAGATGTGTCGTAGCCCGATCCAACATTGAAAGCTGTGGTTGACATTATAATTATGCCTCCCGCTGTCAAATCAGTATAATTAGTATCATTTGGATGGTATGCTAGAAAACGTGGCATAAGATTTTGTTTTATGTATCCGCTCGAATCGATGCGCAATGCTTCAGATGCTCCTGTACCGGATGTATTTCCACCTGTAGTTATGCGAAAGTCTCCACCGTCGTTACCAAAAAAACACGAACCAGTGTCATCGACACCGTAAATTGTGGAATAGCGAGAACTAGAACTTAATTTAAATTGTGTACCGGTTGTACTATACACTTCCAGAGCCATACCAGGAGTCGCCGTCCCCACCCCCACGTAGCCCGTGGTCGTATCCACAAAGAGGTTGGCTGTCCCTATCTCCACATTTGAGGCCACCGTCAAATCCTGAGAAACCGCAACGTTCCCAGTGACCTCAAGATTCGACGAAACCGCGACGTTCCCTGCGACTTCGAGTGCCGCCCCCGGACTCGTCGTGAGGATCCCGACACGATTTGTCGAGGAATCCACGTGAAAGGTCGAGGTGTCGACCGTCAAATCCTGCGAAACCACCACGTTCCCACTCACGAGTGCGTCCCGTCCCACGTCGACGTTAGCCGTCGTTTGCAGACCCGTCGTTCCGTTCGTCGAGATGATCGTGTCCCCCGTCGAATTGTTTTCGTTCGTCACGTGGTCGAGACCGTACGCGGCGACAACACTAAACTGCCCTATTTCGAGGTTCGAGACGGACACGTTTCCGTGGACATTCATGTGAAACGGGATACTCTCGTCCATCGTGATCGTGGTATCCGTGTGTTTGCTCTGCGTGTATCCTATGCGGAGTGTATCGTCGGACTCATCGAAGATGATGGCGACGTTCGCGACGTCTCGCTGAATCACGAAACCCGTGTCGAGTACACCCCCCGTGTTGTTGTTCGCGAGGCCTATGATGGGGTCATCGACCGTGACCGTGGTACTCCGAATGGACGTGACTTCCCCGGCGACGGCGAGATCCCCCGTGACGATCAAAGAATTCGCCGTGAGTGCCCCGACGTTCGCGGACCCGTGAACATCGAGCGCAAAGTTCCCTGGGTTCGTGGTGTGCACACCCACGCGCCCGGTCTCCGCATTCGCGTAAAGCGCGGACGCCACGGTAAGATTCGAGGCGTGTGCGTCGGTCACGTCGAGCTTGTTCCCGACGGTGACGGTCCCGGTGGACGTATCGACCACGAGATTCCCGGTCCCTATTTCGATGTTAGAGACACTCACGAACCCCGTGGTATCGTTGGTAAACTGCACGGTGTTAGACGTGGTGTTCCCGAGATTCGTGACGACCTCGAGATCATACACGGGTGCGACGTGGACGGCACCGAGGGTCACGGCAGCCATCGCGGCGTTCCCGTGAATCACGAGGACATTGGAGCCCGTGTCCTCGACCTGGAGATTCGAACCCACGGAGAGTGTGTTGAGGGGATTAAGATTCGCGACCCCTACGTTGGACGTGGTGACTATTTTACTGCCCCTGAGGGTGGCATTCGTCACATCTAAAAAGCCTGTGGGTGAATATATAGGCATATCTAATATATCGGGAGAGAAATATTAAATA
>CALDGA010000052.1 GCA_937942085.1 uncultured Flavobacteriales bacterium | reverse complement strand
AGGTGCCATCCAGGGAATCCATCGCCCCAAGGGGAAGGCCAGCGCATGATGTGCGCGGGAGAGGCTTTTTTCCAAAGGGCGAAATCTGCCGGATTGCGCTTTTCATCTTGGCCGTCCAAGGCGCGGCTTCCAGCTTGAAGCTCGTCCATTTTACGGCCTGAGAGAACGCCATAGTCCCCGCCATCATTATTGTAGGCGTTGACATCAAAGTATACCGAACCGTTGCTTTCATAGGCCCATCCTTTGGCTAGGATGGCTTGGGTCATGGCGATTTGCTCAACAATATGACCGGTTGCCGTAGGTTCGATGGAAGGGGGGAGCGCGCCTAATTGGTCCATAACCTTATGGAAATCAACGGTATAACGCTGAACGATTTCCATGGGCTCGAGAGCTTCGAGACGGGCTTTCTTTGCAATCTTATCCTCGCCGCTATCTGCATCGTTCTCCAAATGGCCCACATCTGTAATGTTGCGCACGTAACGCACCTTGTAGCCCAAGTGCTTGAAGTAGCGGAAAATCAGGTCGAAAGAGGTAAAGGTTCTGGCATTCCCAAGGTGCACGTCGCTATATACGGTCGGTCCGCACACATACATGCCCACGCGTCCCTGGTGGACAGGGGAAAAGGGTTCCTTTTCGCCGGTCAGGCTATTTTCAATGTGGATGGGATAGACTTCGTACAACGGTTTCACTAGGCGCCGAATTCAGTATTCAAATTAATGTAGTTCAGAAACTCTTGTTTCTTTTCCTCGTTTTGGAAAGCTCCGCCAAACTCTGCAGTCACTGTAGAGCTTTCGATATCACGAATGCCGCGTGAGTTTACACAGAGGTGTTTTGCGTCGATAACACAAGCGACATCCTTGGTACCCAAGGTTTCTTGTAGGGCTTGTACTACCTGACGGGTAAGGCGCTCCTGTACCTGAGGACGCTTGGCATAGTAATCGACGATGCGATTCATCTTGCTCAAACCTACTACCTTTCCGTTCGAAATGTAGGCTACGTGGGCGCGGCCAACGATAGGAAGAAGGTGGTGTTCACAGGTGGAGTATACCACAATGTTCTTTTCCACCAACATTTCATTGTAGCGGTAGGAATTTTCAAAGGTGCTCATCGACGGTTTGCGATCTGGATGCAATCCACCGAAGGCTTCGTTGACAAATAATTTAGCCACTCGCATTGGTGTGCCTTGAAGGCTGTCGTCGCTGAGGTCCATTCCTAGCGTATCTAGAATGCCGCGTACGTGATCGGCAATGATGGCAATTTTTTCCTCATTGCTCTTGTCGAACGCGTCCTCGCGCAAGGGCGTCTCTGCAGCGAAACTCTCGTGAGCATCGCCAATCTCTTCGGCCAATAAAGCTTGTAGTTCTTTAGACATAGGGTCCAATTCTCTTCTTAATTAGGGGCGGCAAAGGTATGAACTATTAATCCCAAAACGGTACTCCTTGTTCAACAGCTTTTGCCTCCAGTGCGTCCATCGCCTCGTCGATTTCGGCCAATGCTTTTTCTGCATCCGCCAACATAGCTTCTGCATCTTCTTTAAGTTGCTTCATCGTACCGGTCGGTGCGCCGCGGTGATTAAAAGCACCCCACGCCAATAGCCCTACGGCATCTTGAGCCGATGGAGCAGTTTCAAATTCACGCTTGCTTCTCGTGGCATCACCTTTGAGAAGTACTCCAAGCTCCTTGAGCTGTACGTCTAGAGAACGCGCAGTACTCAAATCTTCCATAGAAGCTCCAGGAGTGTTGCGAAGTCCTGCACGGAGTTGTCCCAGTTCCTCGTTCAACTCATTAAACTCGGCCATAACCTTGTTCATTCTACCATTCAAAGCATCAACACTCTGGTTGAAGGCCATATCGATTCCTTCGTAGTTGTAGAGGTGGTTGACCTTAAACTCATGCTTATCCACCAACGTTTCCAACGAGCCATTGGTCGAACGGTGCATGGAGATGTAATAGGTGCCTGGCATCACAAATGAAGTGCCATAGGCTTCTGTAACGGGCTCGCCGTTTGTCCTAATAGAAGAAGTGCTGCTTATGCGTCCATCCCAAGTGTAGCGTTGAATGCCTTTACTGTCGTTTTTTGTGAAACGGGCTACTGCATTGCCGCTGCTGTCGGTCACTTCGAACAACAAATACGCTTTCTCTTCCCAATCTTCTTCTCGAAGTTGATCCAAGCTAGGGTAATGGGGTAGATTTTCATTGGCTTCTGGACGATTGTCCTTCACTTTAGCCGCACTTGAAGAAGTGTTCCATTCAAAAGTAACCCCAACCTTTGGGTTTTTAGCTGTGTAAAATTGCGCTCCCTTGTAATCGACTCCGCCAATATTGGCGCGGCGGAACAACAGTCCTGGCTTCGTAGTGAAGAAGGCATTTTCTTGATTCAACACATATTCAAGCTCGCGAAGCGGGCTATAGTTGTCCAAGACATAGAATCCACGGCCAAAAGTGGCCAATACCAAATCATTCTCGCGCTCTTGAATGGCGATGTCGCGGACTGCAATGGTCGGCAATCCACTGCCCAATTCCTTCCAGTGCTCGCCACCGTCAAGGGTAAACCAAAGGCCAAATTCAGTACCTACGAACAATAGGTTCGGGTTGATGTGATCCTCGGCAACGCTGTACACAGAGCCGCGCTCAGGCAGGTCACTAGCGATGCTTTCCCAGGAACGGCCACCGTCGTCACTCTTGAATAAATACGGCTTGAAATCGCCATTTTTATGGTTGTTGATCGCCGCATAAATCACATTGTCGTCGTGCTGCGAAGGCACGATGTCCTGAATATATACCAGCGGCAGATTTAGCGATCCTACTTGGGTTTTAGGTAGCGTATTGAAGTTCTTTACGCTGGTCCAATTCTTACCATCATCTTCCGTCTTCCAAACCAACCCGTCGTCTGTTCCGACCCATAAATGCCCCGGCTTGTTCGGGTGCTCTTTCATGGTCACAATGTTGCCATAAATCGAAGTGCTCTTGTGCAATGCCACAGCCTCAGGTCCCCAGTAGCGGTCCATAATAGGTAGGGTGTTGCGGTCCAATTGTCTGCTCAAGTCCCCGCTAATAGCCGTCCAACTATCTCCGCGGTCTGTGCTCTTGAAGACTTTATTCGCTGCGAAGTACAATGTTTTCTTTTGGTGCTTGCTCGCAATAAGCGGAGCATCCCAATTCCATCTATATGCAGGCTCTTTGTATCTGCTTTGTGGCTGAATAGGAGTCTTCTCACCTGTTTGCTTATTGAATCGCACCAACCATCCGTATTGTGCTTGTGCATAAACGATGTTCGGATCGTCTGGATCTGTAGCGCTTTCAAAACCATCGCCACCATTGGTCACAAACCAATCGCTGTTGATGATTCCGCGAGAGTTGATGGTTTGCGACGGTCCACCCAAGCTATTATTGTCTTGAGTTCCGCCGTAAATGTTGTAGAACGGCCAATCGTTATCGACGGCCACGCGGTAAAATTGAATGGTAGGAATATTTGCCTTCCAATTCCAGCTGCTCATCCCATCCCAAGTTTCGTATAAACCGCCGTCAGTACCAATGTACATGTGGTCCGTGTTCGCAGGATCAATCCACAAACAGTGGTTGTCGACATGCTTGAATCGCTTCGGAATGCGGTTGAACGTTTTACCCCCGTCCGTACTCACTTGCGCGTAGGTATCCATGCTGTACACGGTGTTTTCATTCGTTGGATGGCAAATGAACTCTACGTAGTAGTTTCCAGAAGTTTCATGGCCCGATTTCTTGCTCCAGCTCGCCCCACGATCTTCCGATGCGTAAGTACCGTGCCCTTCAATGGTCGCGTACAGCTTATCTGGATTCGCTGGCGCAATATCCATCCCGATACGGCCCACATCTCCACCGGGCAATCCGCCGCTAAGCTTATCCCAATTCGCCCCACCGTCCGTGCTCTTGTAAATCGCACTTTCTGGCCCACCGCTGAGGTAGGTGTACACGTGGCGACGACGCTGATGAGCCGTAGCATATAGTGTTTTTGGATCTCTAGGATCCATATGTATTTCGTTGAATCCGGTATGCTCACTCACATGTAGAATGCGGGTCCAATTCTTCCCGCCATCCTTTGTTTCGTAAATACCGCGCTCACCCCCGGCGCTCCACAATGGACCGTAGGCTGCCACGTACACGTGGTTGCCGTCATTCGGGTCTATGGTAATCATGCCGATGTGCTCACTCGTGGACAACCCAACATTGTCCCAAGATTTTCCGCCGTCGCGGCTCACATATACCCCATCACCGTAGGGTACAGAACGCTGGTTGTTATTCTCACCCGATCCAACCCAAACGACGTTCGAATTTGTCGGGTCTATGGTCACACACCCAGTGCTGTAGCTTCCTTCCCCGTCGAAAATAGGCTCGAAAGTGGTGCCGTTATTGGTCGTTTTCCATACGCCGCCCGAGGCCAAGGCTAAATACAAGGTACCAGGATTTTCAGTGTCCACAGCGAGGTCGACAATACGACCTGATGTGGTAGCTGGACCAACATTTCTCCATTTAAAAGCACTCAAGCTAGCGTCCGTCCATGCAGGAGCGTCGTCTTTACTTTTACGTTGCGCAAAGCTTTCCTGTGGAAGACAAAATGAGATGAATAGGGCAAGGGCAGTTAGGCGTTTCAACCAAGTGAAATTCATAGTGTGATTCTAATGCAGTTCTTATTCCTGCAAAATACGGCAAAAGATGGAAAAGCCCTTAGATTTTCCAAGCTACGCCTACGACTAGAATAGCCTCTTGCATTTGATACAAGAATGGGTCGCTGTAATCCTTGCTGAACGGATAGTATTGGCTGCGTTGAATGCGGCGTTGCCAGCCAAATTCTACCGTAGTTTGGTCGCTGCGAATGGCCAATCCCAGGCTGTACCCTACGGCGGCTTGCTGGCCTTCGCGGTAGGAAGGAGAGAATTGGCCCCCGCTCCTTAAGATTAAAGGTCCCAAGCGCCACTCTGTGCCGAGTGCAAAGAGGTGTTGATTTGAAACGGTGCTATCGATGATTTCTGCCAGGTAACGCTCGTTTCTTCCCGTGCTCATGGTCCACGAATGCGGGATGAAGGTGTGTCCTGCGGTCATCAGACCCGCTCGTCCGACGACGATGGTCGCGCCACTTTGCAGTTTGGGTGCAGTAATGATGCCCCAACTATATTCCGTTCCATATCCCTGGGCGGTCATCGCGCTGCTGCTTACGGAAGGACGCGTAGCGCTGAAAGTGGTTTCCCAATCTAGGTTGAACCCGTGAATTTGCGGCAACTCGAGGGTTGCGCCCAGTCGAAGGAATTGGACCGGACGGTAATACATTCCTAAATTTCCGCTGATGCCCAAAGACATGTTCGTCCACACTTCCGTGGAGCTGAAATAATTCAAATCCGAGAAGGTGTTGTAGGTCTCGCGATGTTCTATTTCAACATCTTCGTTGGAGGTTACAATTTGTACGCTTCCGCCAAAATACCATTGCGGGCTTTGCTGAAAAGCGGCGCCAAGGGTAATTCTGTTTCTCATTCCTTTTCGGAAATAGTTGTGCGTGTAGTCTGTAGAGGTGAGGTCAGCGGTACTCACATATTCCATCTTATCTGGATCCCAGTCGACAGCATAGCATTGGTAGAGCATATCCTCATAAGGCCCAAGATTGTCCGCTAAAAACTCGGGCGGTGTCCCGTTGGCATAATCAATGATGGGCAGTTGCATGCTGTTTGCATCGCTGGCCTGTATCTTGAATTTTCGCGCATAGGCGTGATCCGTATTGTAGACAAAAAACAAGCGCATCGGACTTTCTGGATCTTTAGATACCCAACCAAAATTCGGAAGGATGGCTCGGTTTGTAGTCCCTCGTAAGAACAAATCATCTTGATCGTACATAGTCCTGGTCAGACCACCGACGTTAATACTGAATCCTTGTTGCCGATATAGTCCGGCAAGTGCGGGGTTTAATGCGATAGCCGTCATGCTACCGCTCAGGGCAACGGTTGCAGAAGACATGCTTGTGAAGCGCGCATCGCCTACAGTTGTGGGTTGATTGAGTTCTAGGAAATAATCCAAGTCTTGGGCGTGCATGTGCAGGCCCACCATGGATACCAGAAGTAAAAGCTTGAATCTAATCATCGACGTCTCGATCCTCCTGCACCGCTGCTGCCCGAACTGCTGCGCCCGGATGAATTGCTCGGGGAGTAGCTTCTTGAGCTGTTGTTACTGCTGCGAGTGCTTTGAGAAGGTTGCGACCATGAGCGTTCGTTCACAGAGCGACCGTACGACTTTGTATTTGTGGGTCGCGGATAAGTCCTTTGAGTAGGCCTTGTGCGTGTAGTTGGTCGAGAAGAATTTGCCTTTGGCGTTGTAGGTTCGCTCAGCTGCTCGATGGCGCGTAGAGTTCGCGCTCCAATGCTTTGGTCGGTGTCCACGGTAGTGCGTCCATTGATTGCGCTTCCGCCTCCGCTTCTGCTGTATTTAGATGGGCGAGAGCCGCCATAGTTAATCCCGGGTCTTGTAGGAGTGTTGTTGTTGGAGTTTCCAGAACTCGCCCAGCCATTGTTCCAGCCGTATGGATTGTAGCCGTAGCCATATCCGTACCCGTACATGTAGGGATTGTATCCGTAGGGATTATATCCGTAAGGATTGTAGCTGTAAGGATTGTAACCGTACGGGTCGTATCCAAAACCGCCCATGCCAAGGGAGTTGTAGCCCATAGGCATCCAAAAGTTACCCCAAGGAGATAAGCCCATGGGGCTGTTCCAACCGAAGGTGTTCCATGATCCCATGGAGTTTATGGACCAATACGGCGAATTAATTCTCCCGAATCCAGTGGTCCAGTAGTTTTGAGTGTAGGTTGGGGTATTAGGGAAGTTGTAGCCGTTTGCAGTGGTACCCTGCCAGATGGCGTCTAAATCATCCTCACCCAATTCTTCTAATGCCGGTCCGTTATTCGGAAGGGCAAATAGCGGCAAGGGAAGGGTAGGGTTGTAGTAGTTTTCGTCCTCGAAATAGTTGTCAGTCAAACTCACAGAAGTACCACATGAAACAAGTAGTAGATAAGAAATGCCGCTAAGTAGGAGAACCTTCTTCATAACTTCAGTAGTTTTGCCGTCTGCAACTATAGGTACAAAAGTTATACCAAGACCTCTATTATGGGAAAACACTTGACAACAAGAGCGGAAGATTACTCGAAATGGTACAATGAACTCGTAGTGAAGGCCGATCTGGCTCAGAACTCCGGCGTTCGTGGTTCTATGGTGATTAAGCCTTATGGTTTCGCCATTTGGGAGCGCATCCAAGCGGATTTGGATCGCCGGTTCAAAGAAACAGGACACATGAATGCATACTTCCCGCTGTTTATCCCAAAATCTTACTTCTCTAAGGAAGCCTCTCACGTGGACGGTTTTGCGAAAGAATGTGCGGTGGTGACTCATTACCGTTTGAAGAATGATCCTGATGGCAATGGTGTTGTTGTAGACCCAAATGCCAAATTAGAGGAGGAGCTTATCGTACGCCCAACCTCTGAAACCATTATTTGGGATACATACCGCGATTGGATTCAGAGCTACCGTGATCTACCAATTTTGGTGAATCAATGGGCGAATGTGGTGCGTTGGGAAATGCGTACGCGTTTGTTCTTACGTACGGCTGAATTCTTGTGGCAAGAGGGCCATACGGCGCACGCCACCAAAGAGGAGGCTATTCAAGAGGCTGAGACCATGTTGGATGTCTACGCCTCTTTTGTAGAAGAAATCATGGCTATTCCGGTATTGCGTGGTATTAAAACCGAAGGTGAGCGCTTTGCAGGCGCCTTGGAAACTTATTGTATCGAAGCATTGATGCAAGACGGTAAGGCATTGCAGGCTGGAACTTCTCACTTTTTGGGGCAGAATTTTGCCAAGGCATTTGATGTGAAGTTCCAAACTAAAGAAGGAACACAAGAGCATGTTTGGGCGACCTCTTGGGGGGTGAGTACCCGATTAATGGGTGCACTGATTATGACGCACAGTGATGATAACGGTTTGGTATTGCCGCCGAAATTGGCCCCATATCAAGTTGTTATTGTACCAATTTATAAAGGTCAAGAGCAGTTGGATGCCATTTCAGAAGTGGCAAACGATTTGGTGCAGCAATTGCGCGCTCAGGGCATTACAGTGAAGTACGACGATCGCGATACGCAAAAACCAGGTTGGAAGTTTAATCAATACGAGTTGCAAGGTGTGCCATTGCGCATTGCTATCGGTCCTAAGGATTTGGAGAAGGGTAGTGTGGAATTGGCCCGTAGAGATACGCTAACAAAACAGTTTGTGTCTCAATCGGATGTTGCTGCCGTTGTTCCAGCATTGTTAGACGAGATCCAAAACAGCTTGTTTGAGAAGGCATTGAAATTCCGCGAGGAGCGCACGCATGTGGCCAATTCTTGGGAAGAGTTCGAGGCATTGATCAAAGAAAGTGCAGGCTTTGTGTATGCGCACTGGGACGGTACAACGGAGACGGAAGATAAGATCAAGGATTTGACGAAAGCGACCATTCGTTGTATCCCGATTAGCAATGAGGAGGAAGAAGGTGCTTGTATCCTAACTGGTAAGCCGAGTAAGCAACGCGTAGTCTTTGCTAAAGCTTACTAATCCTCTGCTTTTTAAGGGGTGAAATTATTTTCGAATTTTTGATTGAAAGTGTTGTGGAACTGAAAAAGCTCATTACATTTGCACTCCCCAAACAAGGAAGGGGAATGTTCTGGAACATTTTGGCCCGTTCGTCTAGCGGTCCAGGACGCCGCCCTTTCACGGCGGAAACACGGGTTCGATTCCCGTACGGGTCACAAAAACTTAATTAAAAAGACAATGGCAAACCATAAGTCTGCATTAAAGAGAATACGCCAAACAGCCAAGAAGGCTGCGCACAATCGTTACTACCATAAGACGACTCGTAACGCCGTGCGTCGTTTGCGCTCTACCACCGATGCGTCAGAAGCAGCTGAGTTGCTTCCACGTGTAGCTTCTATGTTGGATAAACTTGCAAAGCGCAATATCATCCACAAAAAGAAAGCTTCTAACTTGAAGTCTAGCTTAGCCAAGCACGTAGCTGCTCTATAAGCTTAACTTAAACGGTGTAAAGATAATAGTGACCCGTCTCCGGTGGAGACGGGTTTTTTTGTGCCCTGTTGTGCCCATAGGGTATGGGTAAAAAAAATCCCCGCGAGTGCGAGGATTTTCTGTTTCTATTCAATGACTTACTCTGCGTAGAGCTCGTCAATTTGTTTTTCATACTTAGCAAGGATAGGCTTGCGCTTCACCTTGAAGGTAGGAGTCAAACATCCATTATCTACAGAGAACTCCTCGGTGTCGATGATGATCTTCTTCACCTTTTCCCATTGACCGAAGCCGGAATTTACTTTCTCAACATCTTTCCATACGCGATCGCGTACTTGTTGGTTTTGAGCCATTTCTTCAATGGTGGTGAACTCGATATCATGACGTGAACACCATTCTCTTACTCCTGGTTCATTCAGAATACAGATGGCGGCGGGGAACTTGCGGTTCGAACCGATGACCATGCTCTGCTCAATGAGGTGAGAAGCTTTGAGTTCGTTCTCGATCAACTGTGGTGCGATATACTTACCCCCTGAGGTCTTAAACATTTCCTTCTTACGATCTGTGATGCGGATAAAGCCATCTTCAATAACGCCGATATCGCCGGTGTGGAACCATTCGCCAGTCATTACCTCAGCAGTAAGCTCTGGTTGTTTGTAATACCCCATCATGATATTTGGTCCTTTGGCCAAAATCTCACCGTCTTCTGCAATTTTTGCTTCCACACCATCGATTACCTTACCCACGGATCCCACGCGAATCATTCCTGGTTCTGCGGTAGTGTTTACCGAAATCACCGGAGCGGTTTCAGTTAATCCATATCCTTCTAGAATAGGAACGCCCATACCAGAGAAGAAACGTGCCAATCTAGGTTGTAGCGCTGCAGAACCTGAAGCCACAGCTTTGATCTCCGTCATTCCAAGTGCTGCGCGCACTTTGCTAAACACCAGTTTGTCGGCAATGCCGAGTTTCCAGTGGTAGAAGGCGCCATTGGCATTTTCAGGCTCCCATTGCAAGGCAAGGCTTACTGCCCATTCGAAGATTTTAGTTTTCAATCCACCTGCAGCTGTTCCGTTGGCAACAATACCGTCGAAGAATTTCTCCAACAAACGAGGAACTGCCGTGAAAATAGTCGGCTTCGTATAGTTCAAATCCGCTTTGATAGTTTCAATGCTCTCTGCGAAATAGATGGCTGCCCCGTTGTACATGTACAAGTATTGGATGAATCGCTCAAAACTGTGACACACGGGCAAGAAGCTCAATGCGCGAGCTTGTCCACGAACCAATCCAGGAATACGAGGCGTTGCATTGATCACATTCGACATCATGTTTCTATGAGACAACATTACCCCTTTTGGAAGACCTGTTGTACCAGAAGTGTAGATAATGGTCGCCAAATCTTCAGGATCCACAGCTGCAGCCATTTTTTCTAGTTCCTCTTGTTTGTCCATGGATGCACCTAGGTCGTACACCTCGTGCCAGTGAGGAATGCCATCGTACTTTTCAAAAGTGTAACACTGCTTCATGTTTGCACATTTAGGCATCGTGTTCTTTACTTTTTGATACAGTTCGTCATTGGAAACGAAACAATATATGCTTTCGCTGTGGTTAAAAATGTATTCGTAATCGTCTTCGGTCATGGTTGGATAGATCGGAACGTCTACGGCACCAATTTGCAACAGTGCGTGGTCCATGATGTTCCATTCACAACGGTTGTTGTGAGAAATAAGCGCGATTTTATCCCCGTGTTTAATTCCGAGAGCTAAAAGAGCGCGGCTTGCCTGATCGACAGCATCGACAAATTCTTTGGTGCTGTACGATTTCCACTCCCCGCCAACTTTAGAAGTCATCATTAACTTCATTGGAATGTGTTCCAATTGGTACCTAGGGATGTCGAATAATCTTGTAGGTTGATTCATGTGTGTTTTTTGATAGTGTTAAGCGAAAGGTCAAGATAGTAAAAATGTCTTTTAGACCTTTATTGCTCGTGAGCATAAAACGACTCCCCTCCGATAATGGTTCGTAATACGAGTGTTTGGTTTCTGAGTTGAGGGTCTTCATCCCACAGGTCCTTATTTAGGATGGTGAAGTTTGCCATTTGTCCCACAGCGATGGTTCCATAATTATGTTCGCCGAAGGCGCTATAGGCAGCTCCTTGTGTCATGGCAGTAATGGCCATACCGGGACTGACGCGTTGCTCCGGCAGGAACCCTTGTTCTGGCCAGTATTCGGCATCTTGACGTGTCGTGGCGGCAAAAAATGTCGCCAATGGATCAATGTGTTCGATGGGAAAATCGGTCCCAAAAGCGACACGTTCTCCGGCTGAATTAAAGATTCTCAAATAGCTATAGGCGTGATGAATACGTTCATGACCTAAACGTTCTTCCGCCCAATACATATCGCTCGTGGCATGGGTGGGCTGGACAGAGGCAATAATATTAGGGTGGGTGTAGTAGGCGCTATCTGCCGGGGTCATGATTTGTGCATGCTCTACTCTAAAGCGTAGGTCTTGATCTTGGGGTAATGCTTGGAAGCTTTCCAAGAGTACGTGATGGGCGCTATCTCCGATGGCATGAACACACAGTTGCCAATGGTTTTGCAAACAGCGGTCGCGCAATGCGTTCAGCTCATCTGGACTGAGCAAGGGAAGGCCATAATGATCGGGTAAATCATGGTAAGGGTCTCGCAAGAGTGCGCCGCGAGAACCTAAGGCGCCGTCGAGATAAGCTTTGACGCTTTTTACGCGGAGCAATGGTTTTTCAATGGGACCATGGGTTTCGAAATATTGAAGGTCCTCCTCATTATTGCTGATCATGGCGTTTACAAATAATTTGAAGCTGCCTTCCTCTTGGAGTGAATCCAACAAGAGAATTTGATCTTTTGATAATCCTGCATCTGTCATGGCGGTGAGCCCATATTTTACTAGGCTGTCTTGGGCTTGAAGCAAAGCAGCTCGCCAGAACCTGTTTGAGAGTTCAGGGACTTGGACCAGAGTTTCTGCATTATCTACTAGCACACCGTCGATAATGGATCCTCCATCAATTCTGGTATCGTTGGTGATGTTGAATTCCTCTAGTACGGCTTGGTTTACCCAGACTGCGTGCCCGTCAATGCGGGTCATGTAAATATTTACGTTTTCGAAATCCGCTAAATCATTTGCAGTCGGAAAGGATTTTTCTGGCCAATCGTTTTGATCCCAGCCGCGTCCTATAATCCAAGTTTCGTTTGGATGGGCGTTGATGTAGGCTCGAACGCGCTCAATACATTCTTCTTTCGACTTTGCGCCAAGCAGATTCACCGTACTCAATGTACGCGCATAGCCGAAGAGGTGTCCGTGTGCATCGATGAAACCAGGATAGAGATGTTGTCCGTCTAATGAGATTTCTTCTTTTCCCTTTGGGAGTAGGGTGTGCTGCGTAATGTCGATGATTTCTGCAATGCTTCCGTCATTGATTCCAATCCAATATTCAGAACTTTCTTGGCCCTTAATGGCAGAAGTAGGATTGTGCAGCCTGAAGTCTTTTATGATAACGTCGAATTCCGGTGCTGGAGCGCAACTGTAAAACCCTGCCAAAGCGAGGAGGTTATAAACAAAGAATCGGCCAAATGTGTGGGAAAGATTGCGCATGGAATTCAAATGTGTTGCTCTAAGAATCCCTAAATTTGCACAAATTCTTTTCAAAAATGAATAGCACATCAGTTGCCACTTTAGAACAAGCCCAAGAAATGGGGCTCCGTCCTGAAGAATTTGATTCGATCAAGGAGATACTTGGACGCACACCAAACTACTTAGAACTAAGCGTTTATGGCGTAATGTGGAGCGAGCACTGTTCCTACAAGAACTCTATAGTTTGGTTGAAAAAATTACCGAAAAAAGGTCCTCACATGCTCGTGGAAGCTGGCGAGGAGAACGCAGGTCTCGTAGATATCGGTGATGGATTGGCATGTGCATTTAAAATTGAATCTCACAACCATCCATCAGCAGTAGAGCCTTATCAAGGTGCCGCGACGGGTGTAGGCGGTATTAATCGCGATATTTTTACCATGGGCGCACGCCCAATTGCTCAACTCAACTCATTGCGTTTTGGAAAACCTACTGAAGATAGAACGAAGTGGTTGGTCAAAGGCGTAAGTAAGGGTATTGGCGACTACGGAAATAGCTTTGGTATTCCCATTGTTGGCGGTGAAGTATACTTTGATGAGTGTTATCACCAGAATCCCTTGGTCAATGCTTTCTCAGCAGGTATAGTTGAGGTAGGTAAGCAGATTTCTGCAACTTCTTCCGGTGTGGGTAACCCAGTATTTATTGTGGGTTCAGCCACTGGTAAAGATGGTATACACGGCGCTTCGTTTGCCTCTAAGGATTTGGATGAAGATAGTGCTGACGATATCCCATCTGTACAAGTAGGAGATCCTTTCCAAGAGAAGTTGTTGCTAGAAGCGACCATGGAACTGGCTACGACTGATGCCGTGGTTGGAATGCAGGACATGGGTGCGGCCGGTATCACTTGTTCTTCATGTGAAATGTCTGCCGCTGGTGAACACGGCATGAACATTTGGTTGGACAAGGTGCCTTTGCGTCAAGATATGGAAGCATGGGAAATCTTGTTATCTGAATCTCAAGAGCGCATGCTTGTTGTCGTTGAAAAAGGCAAGGAGCAGGTCGTGCTGGATATTTTCAAAAAATGGGATCTCGAATGTGAAGAGATCGGTGAGGTAACCGGAGACGGCATTGTGAATTACTACTGGGGCGATGAACTAGTAGGTTCTATTCCTGCTGAAAGTGCGGTCCTAGGTGGCGGAGCTCCTGTGTACCATAGAGAATGGTCTGAACCAGCGTATTACCAAGAATACAAGCAATTCAACATTGATAGCATTGCTCAGCCTTTAGATTTGAAAGCGGTTGCGAAGCAGATGGTGGCGTTGCCGAACATTGCCTCTAAACGCTATATCTACGAGCAATATGATAGTATGGTAGGTACGCGTAATATGAGTACGAATGCGCCTTCAGATGCGGGCGTAGTGAACATCAAAGGCACGAACAAGGCCTTGGCTATGAGCGTGGATTGTAACAGCCGTTACGTACATGCAGATCCTGAAGTAGGTTGTGCTATTGCAGTGAGTGAAGCGGCGCGCAATATCTCATGTTCAGGAGGTATTCCTTCAGCTGTGACCAATTGTTTGAACTTCGGTAATCCATATAACCCTGAGGTGTACTGGCAGTTTGTTGGTTCCATCAAAGGGATGAGTGCTGCATGTGAGCGTTTTGAGACTCCGGTAACCGGTGGAAACGTGAGCTTTTACAACCAAACACAAATCGGCGATAAAGTAGATCCAGTTTTCCCAACGCCAACCATTGGTATGATTGGTGTGGTTGAAGACAAGAAGTACGTAATGACGTTGGACTACAAAGCCAAAGGAGATTTGATCTTCATGATTGGATCAAACCACGACGATATCAATTCTTCTCAATACTTGGTGAACATTCACGGGGTGGAGAAGAGCACAACCCCTCACTTCGATCTAGAAGAGGAGTACGTGAACCAAAAACAACTTCAAATGCTCATTCGCAAAGGCGCCATCAACAGTGCCCACGATGTAAGCGAAGGTGGTTTGTTTGTGGCGTTATTGGAAAAAGGAATGGCTTCGGGTCTAGGATTCGACATTACACTTCCGGCAGAGTTCCGTAAGGATGCGGTACTTTTCGGTGAAAGCCAAAGCCGCATTGTGGTGACGGTAAGTGAAGATGATAAAGATGCTTTCATCGACTTGATGATGCTTAACGGTTGTGATTTCGATTTATTGGGTCACGTAACCAAAGGCAGCATTCGCGTAGACGATGAAGATTGGGGTACCGTTGCTGAGTACCAGGACATCTACGACAACGCATTGAGTGATATCCTCACCAAATAAATTGCGGAATTAAAATTCAGGACGGCTTCTACGAGAGTAGAGGCCGTTTTCTTTTGCATATCGTCCTATACGGTATTCGACCCCAAAAAGCACGCCAGTTGTGAGCGAAGTCGCTGGGGAATAAGGCCAAGTCCAACTTGCCATCACACCAACGTTTTTAGTGGGATGCCATGCGCACCCTATTTGTGTGGCGGCACCGAACGTGTTGGCTCTTTGTTGAGAAAGTTGCTCCGCCGTTTGTACGATTCCCATACCGATGCGTAGCTCACTCTGCAAGGGTTCCAAAGGGATTTTTCTAATGACCGAAAAAGTGCGCCAATCATTGAATTTATTCTCCTTCCATATGCCGCCGCCGTCGGTCAAAGCTTGGATTTGTAGGTAGGTATTTTGGTCGTATTCATAGCCGAATTGGACCCCAGCATAAGGATATCCTCCTCCCACATTGAAGAATGTGTATCTGTTGGCATGCATAGAGGAATGCCGCTGGCTAAAGCTCAGCGTTGAGAAGCAAACAAAGACCGCTAATACAAGAGACTTCCTCATACCATAAAGGTATTTTATGAGTGTCTCAGTTTTACTTTAGGCGAGGTAGTACTATCAACAGGTCAACCGAAATAAAACGAGGCCAATCGGAAAGTGTTGGCGTGCGCTTCAATAATGGTTTTGATTTCCGGACTGTAGCCCCCGCCCATCACGGCAACTACAGGAGTGAGGTGTTCTTTACAGTATTCAAAAACGAGTTCGTCCCGGCGTTTGCAACCTTGTAAGGTGAGTCCCATGCGTCCGAGTTTGTCGCCTTGCAATACATCTACGCCGCTTTGAAAGAACACGAATTCGGGTTGTACGGTGTTGAAGAGATTCTCCAAGGCTTTTTCCAAAGTGCTGAGGTAGATTTCGTCGCCAGTGAAATCTTCGAGGGGGATATCTAGATCGGAGGTTTCCTTGTGGTAGGGATAGTTTTTGGCGCCATGCATGGAAAAGGTATGGATGCGTGGGTCTCTTTGGGCAAGAACAGCGGTGCCGTTGCCTTGATGAACATCTAGGTCAATGACGAGGATGCGTTCGAGGCCGTGAAAGTCGATGAGGTGGTGGGCGCCGATGATGATGTCATTGAGGATGCAGAATCCTTCGCCACGGTCATAGTAGGCATGGTGTGTGCCGCCGGCAACATTGAGTCCAGCGCTTTCGTGGGTGAGGGCGTGAACAGCAAGATCCACGGTACCTTGACAGATGGTGCGCTCTCGGTCGATCAATTGTTGGGATAGGGGGAAGCCAATTTTTCGCTGCGCCTTGCTCGGTAATGTCAAGTCCTTGAGTTGCTGCCAATATTCGGCGTTATGGGTGCGCAGAATGCGTTCTTCCGGGAGGAGGGGAGGATGAATGATTTGGTCCTTAGTGAGGGTGCCTTCGTACAGTAGCTGCTCGGGGAGCAGGCTGTATTTGGCCATGGGAAACCTATGGTTGTCCGGTAAGGGATGATGATAAATGGGTGCCCAGGCGATTTTGATCATGCTACTGCCTCAACACAGCCCCTGCACGTTTGTTCAATTGGTCCACAATCTTCGAAACCATTTTGTCCACCGCCTTATCGTTGAGCGTTTTGTTGGCGTCTTGGAAGATCATTCCGATCGCGTAGCTCTTCTTATCGCTTGGCAAATTATCCCCTTCGTATACATCGAACAGGAAGGTGTTTTGCAAGAGTCCGCGACCCGTTTGGGTGATGATTTCCTCTAAGTTTTGGTAGGATTCGTTTCGGTCGACCAATAGCGCCACATCGCGGCGTACGGATGGGAACTTGGGTAGGTTTTCGAAGAGTTGGCTGCCTTGCTGCAAGACTAATTGGACACATTGCTCCCAATTGATCGAAGCATGCACCACGGCGCCTTTACAATCGAAGTGCTTCAACACTTTTGGATGTACCATGCCTAGGAATCCAATGTTGCTCTTGCCTGCCTTGATTTCCACGTACTCGCCATAGAGGGAGTGGCTGCCAGTTTTAAAGGTGGCGTTCAGTCCCAATCTTTGAAGTAGCGCCTCCATCAATCCCTTCAACCAGAAGTAATCGTTGGCTTGGGCACCTTGATTCCAATAGTCCGTGGTGGTGTGGCCAGCGGCGAAGAGGTCGATCTTGGTTTGTTCGTAATACCCGCTGGCCCCTTTGCCGTATGTTTTTCCTCGCTCGAAAAATCTCAAGTTCGGTTGTTGACGTTTCTGATTGAAGCTGATGGCTTGCAAACCGCCAAAGAGCAGGTTGGCGCGCATCACGTTGAGGTCGAGACTCAGTGGGTTCATCATCTCTACGAGGGAGTCCATGAGTTCGCCTTGAAGTTTTTCATAATCCTCGCCCTTGCTCAAGGAATTGTTCATGATTTCGAAGAAACCATTTCCCGTGAGCTGTTGAAGTACA
>CALDGA010000051.1 GCA_937942085.1 uncultured Flavobacteriales bacterium | reverse complement strand
GCACGATACGGGTGGAGATGAGTTCGCCGTGGTGCACGATGCTATCATACTGTTCGCTGTAGGAGCGGTCGGACGGTTGGACTAATTGGCCCAAATCCCAATACCATTGCGCCAAATCTGCCTGTAAATCAGCCGGAACCTGTTCGAACAATTCAGCGATGATACACGCATGAAAATCTTGGATGCCCTGAAGTGCCTCAGTGGCGCCAGAAAGATCACCTTGTGCCCAACAAGCAACGACCGTTTCAAAGGCATTGGTCATTTTACCCATCGCACTGATTACCACCACCATGGGACGATCCGGGTAGCGCTCAATTATGGCCGCGACGTTGCGTACGCTTTCAGCATCTTTTACGGATGCCCCTCCAAACTTGAATACTAGGGGTGTACTCATAATAGGTATCGTTCTAAATCTTTACGGGTCAAGGTGCCTAGGTGCCATTCGGGATCTAGGTTCGCTTCGTGTTTTTTGTAAAATTTCAAGGCGGGTTCGTTCCATTCCAAAACGGTCCACTCCATACGGCCTACACCGCGCTCGGCAGCTACTTTAGCCACTCGTTTGAATAGCTCGTCGCCTATGCTACGGCCGCGCATTTCCGGTTTGATGTACAAATCCTCGAGATGGAGGGTGGGACCTTTCCAAGTGCTGTAACGAGGGTAATAGAGGGCCATGCCCACGAGGGAATTGGTCTCAGAATCCTCCGCAACAATGCACTCGAACTTTCCGTCTACAAAACCGTGTTGAATAAGGTCTGCCGGAGTAATGATCACCGCATCTGGCTCGCGTTCGTAGACGGCAAGCTCCATGATAAGTCCATGGACTTGGTCCATATCTTGAGCAGTAGCTGTGCGGTATATAATCATAGTAACGAAGGTAAGGATTCTACCCCTCGGTCATCATTAATTCTTCTAGTGTCGTTTCATTCTTGGGTTCGAAGGCGTCCAATTCTATTTGCCCGTGCATCAAATCCTCAAACTCCTCACGCGCTTTGATGAGTTGCGGTTGGCCATTGATGAGCATTACCTCTGCCGGACGTACGCGACTGTTGTAGTTAGAGGCCATCGTGCTGCAATACGCTCCCGCATTGTGGAAGGCGAGTACATCACCGTTGCGCACTTCTGCGATTTTTAGATCATACCCAAAGGTGTCGGTTTCACAGATATATCCTACAACGGTATAAATTCTAGGCTCACCGTCGGGATTCGTGACGTTTTCGATGTGGTGGTAGGCATCGTACAACATAGGGCGGGGGAAGTGGTTGAACCCGCTGTTAACTTGGGCAAAAACGGTAGATGGGGTCGTTTTTGTGCTATTTACGGTCGTCAAGAAAATTCCGCTTTCAGAGACAAGGAACTTACCCGGCTCAAAGATGAGCTTCAAATCGCGGCCATATTCCATGCAAAAATCGCGGAACCGCTCGCTCATTTTAGCACCGAACTGCTCGATATCTGTAGTGTTCTCGTCAGGGCGGTAGCCGACCTTGAATCCAGAGCCGAAATCAATGTAGCTCAACTCCTTGAAATCATGGGCAAGGTCCATCAATAGGGTGGCACCGCGCATGAAGGCATCGATATCAAGGATGTCGGAACCCGTGTGCATATGTAGACCGTGGACGTGCAATCCCATAGTGTTTACGATTCGATGCAGGTGACGGACTTGGTGAATAGAAATCCCAAATTTTGAGTCGATATGTCCCACCGAAATCTTGGCATTTCCTCCGGCCATGATGTGTGGATTGATGCGCACACAAACGGGTACGGAGTTCCCAAATTCATTGGCAAACTCCTCCAAAGTTTCGAGATTGTCGATATTGATCTGTACCCCAAGCTGTGCTGCTTCGCGAATTTCTTGCATGCCTACACCATTGGGGCTAAACAAGATTTCTTCGGGTGCAAAACCCGCACGCAACCCCAATCTAACCTCTCCTATACTCACCGCATCCAACCCTGCGCCTAAGGAGCGAAGTAGTTTGAGCACATTGATATTGTTCAAAGCCTTGCACGCATAGTGAATGCCGAGGGAGATGTTCGGATCAAAAGCGTTGGCAATACGTTGGTACTGGGCGCTTATTGTTTGTGCATCGTATACATACAGGGGAGAGCCAAATTCTTCAACCCACTGGGGTGCGTTATGCAATGGAAATCTTGTCATTCTTATTGAATTAGGGCGACAAAAGTATCCGTTCCTATCAGTGTAAACGGGAATTGCACAAGATTAGTCTCAAAAATTACAGATTGTTATTTTTATAACAAATAAACTTATGAATGCGCCTCCTCAATGATGATTTCCACCACACTTGGGTCTAATAAGGTGGAGGTATCGCCGAGATTACTTGTATCACCTTCAGCGACTTTTCGAAGTATTCTACGCATGATTTTCCCGGATCGAGTTTTAGGAAGTCCTGGAACGATTTGAATGACATCAGGTTTGGCGATGGGGCCAATTTCTTTAACAACTGTGCTCAAGACTGCATTTTTAACCGCTTGTTTATCGTGATCACCTTCTTCTAGGATCACATAGGCATAGATGCCCTGGCCCTTGATGTCGTGCGGGTAACCCACTACAGCACTTTCAGTGACCACAGAAGAAGCATTGATGGCATTTTCAATTTCTGCAGTACCGAATCGGTGCCCACTTACATTGATCACATCGTCTACACGACCAATGATGCGGAACATTCCGTCCTCGCGACGTGCACCATCACCGGTAAAGTAATAGCCTTCGTAATTACTGAAGTATACGTTCTTACAACGCTCGTGGTCGCCATAGGTCGTGCGCAACATAGACGGCCATGGATGCTTCACACACAAGTAGCCTTCTACACCGCCGCCTGTGATTTCATTGCCATCACCGTCCAAAAGAACCGGCTGAATACCTGGAAGGGGACGACCTGCATAGGTCGGGCGTTGAGGGCTGTGTGCCCCGAGGCCAGAGATCATAATACCTCCAGTTTCGGTTTGCCACCACGTATCTACGATAGGACAATTTCCGTGTCCAACTTTTTGATCGTACCAGTGCCAGGCCTCTGCATTGATTGGCTCGCCGACAGATCCAATGACCTTCAAGGAGCTCAAATCTGCACGCTCCACGAACTCATCACCACAGGCCATCAAGGCGCGAATCGCCGTTGGGGCAGTGTAGAATTGGTTCACTTTATACTTATCACAAACGTCCCAGAAACGACCCGCATCCGGATAGGTAGGCACACCTTCGAACATAATCGTCGTCGCACCGTTCAATAGCGGTCCGTAGATGATGTAGCTGTGGCCCGTAATCCAACCCACATCGGCTGTACACCAGTATACATCGCCGCGCTCGTATTGGAATACATTTTGGAAGCTGTAGGCAGCATAGACCATGTACCCACCACACGTGTGAACGACACCCTTAGGCTTGCCAGTTGATCCAGAAGTGTATAGGATGAAGAGCATATCTTCAGCGTCCATAGGCTCAGGAGCACAATCTGCGCTCACTTCAGCCGCTGCTTCTGCATACCAGTGGTCACGGCCTTCTACCATTTCTACCTCGCGTCCGTCGCGCTTCACCACGATCACGCTTTCCACAGAAGTACAGTTTTTCAAGGCTTCGTCTACGGTAGTTTTTACCGGCAAGGCTTTGGCGCCACGGTACATGCCGTCCGAAGTCAATACGCACACACATTGGCTATCATTGATGCGATCGGCAAGGGCGTTTGAAGAGAATCCTGCGAATACTACAGAGTGTACGGCACCAATTCTAGCACAGGCCAACACCCCAATAGTGAGCTCAGGCACCATAGGCATATACACAGCCACACGATCGCCCTTCTTTACACCTTTGGCTTTAAGGACATTCGAAAAGCGACACACTTCTGCATGCAATTCTGTGAAGGTCATGCGCACCTCTTGTTCTTTCGGGTCATTCGGTTCCCAAATCAAGGCAATATCATCGCCTCTCTCCTCGAGGTGACGGTCCAAACAGTTCTCTGTGATGTTCAAAACACCGCCCTGGAACCACTTCACATTTGGTGTGTTGAACTCCCATTCTAAAGTTTTATCCCACGGCTTTTGCCAAATGAATGTATTGGCAATACTCTCCCAGAAGGCTTCGGGATTTTCTACTGAGGCTTGGTAAGCTTCTTCGTATTTCTCGAAGCTATCTATGAAGTAGTGGTTCATTTAGAGTTCGGTATTCTTCTTTCCGTAGCGTTTCTTCCAGGTCAAGACCAAATATTTACTGTCCATAGGAGTTACCAATAGACCCCCATCGTCAAGGTTACTTTCATCACCCAAAAGAGCAAGTACTTCTTTGTGCTTCAAGATTTGGACTTCAGGTCGGACATTGGCCGTGGTCTTTGGTCGTTTGATGTTATAGGTTTTCACCCAGTTCATCACGCTTACGTGTGAAACGTTTAAAATTCGTTCTATTTCTCGGAAACTAATCCCTTCGAGGTAGAGCTGTAGTGCTTTAATTACATATTCTCCTTCAATACGTTTTCCTAGCTTTTGAACAGTGAAATAATAATTACAGGATTTGCATTTAAATCGCTGTCGATCTTTAATTATTCCACTTTTCACAAAGTCCTCGGAATGGCATTTAGGACAATGCTTATTATTAGTCATCATGTTGGCGGTTTAGATGTGCGGTTATTAAAAATAAAAAAAATCGCCGTTAAAATCAATAACGGCGATTTGTTCACTCTGTAATAGGCTCTTGGGAAAGCCCGGGTATTTGCGCTAAGGCGCGCGAAATGAACTAAGAGATTTGAATAGGTGATCTCAATAGTTCAATATTGTGTTCTATTACATCCATCGCCTCAAAAAAGGATTGGGATTGTGCATTGCCCAAGGAATCCGAAATGGCAGCATTGAATTTCAATACAGCATCACGACTCGCATCGCGTTTTTCGAGACCTAGCGGAGTGAGCTTAAGCAAAACACTGCGCTTATCCTCAGGGTGGGCTTCTTTGAAAATCAGCCCCGCACTTTCCATATTCTTTAGCAAACGGCTCAGCGAAGTACTCTCCATACCCATTTTTGGTCCTAGTGCTGTGGAAGGAGTACCATCTTTTACATCGATATTCAACAGAGCAAAGCCAACAGATACGGTAATACCACTGGCACTAACGAGTTCGTTGTACATCTTGGACATGGCGATCCAACATCTGCGAATGCGAAAATCAAAGGTTTCTTCTGGCCTCATGTAAATGACTTACGAGGCTCTAAGATAGAAAATATTACTATGCGTGCATAGTAAATGTCTTAGTAGTCCAAACTTCTTTGGAGTTGGGGCAGGACGAAGTAATTGAAATCTTCCATAAAAGCGTTCTTAGCGCTTTGCATGGCACGTTCTTTCGAACTTGAAATGGCAGTACCGTCAATGGTATTGGAGCTTTTCCAAAGTACATCCACATATTCTTCGACGGCAGTCATAATAAAGGTTCCTTCTATGATGACTTTGTGTGTGCCTTGGGTGGAGGTTTCAGTAAATACATCTATCCTTGATTCTAGCCCAATTTTAGCGCCTTCCTCAGTTTGTACCGCGAAATACTGAGATAGGCTCTGCGACAAAGCTTCTCTTAATTCGTCTGGACAATTCAGTTGAATAGTGGGTTTTTGGAAATTAATCACCTCACCTTGGCCCCATTGGCTCTTACTTTTCAGCCAACTTTTGGTAGCGAGATGACTGCTTTGAATCTTGTCCCAGTCCCAAGTTATAGAGAGTTGAACAACGGGTTCTTTACCGGTATGAAGACATTGAATCTGTTGTTCTTTGAGGATGAACTGCCCAGAGCTTGATTGAATGGTCAATGGAATTTGATCTCGACCTACGTACTGCCATTGCGCCTTGAAGGTGTTCGGCAATCCCAGATAGGCCAATTCCTCTGGAATGAGCACGGCAACAGTCATAGATTTTTCTAAAGCTCGCAGCGCTTCTGTGGCGCTGGCGTTGAGTTTGGTCTTAAATTTGACATCCCCGAAGAGCTGAAAATCATGAGCTTTATCTAAGGCATCTACGAGAGCACTTAATCGTACGGATTCCGATAATTGTCGGTCCTTCGCTTCTGTGATTTTCTCGTTAATCCATTCCATGGCCTCGGCATCTTGCAACGCTTTCTTTCTCAAAAAGGCTTGTAGATCGAGGCGGTACAGGGTGTAGAAGCGAACCTCATCTGCATAACTTTCAACAAGTTCATAATCTTCGAGACGAAGCCTAGAGGTAGAAGTGGTGTTGGATTCAAAGGCACTATTGAAGCCTCCAGCGTCCTCTTTTTGCAGGAGCTTGGTTTCGTCGTAAATCTCGCTTTGTACTTCCTGAGCCAAATCCGCCAAGGCATTGGAACGAGCGGCTTGTTGATAGGCAGTGTTTGGATTGACGTAGCTGCTTCCTACGCCATACACATAGGTACCCGTAGCATCTATGGGTTTTCCAGTGATCCAGCTCGGAGGGGTGTTTTTTCTTGTGCCACAACTGGCCAAGATCAATGCACTAAAGAGTAGAAGGAGGTTTCTCATTCTTTGGTCAGTTTCTGTTGATTGACATGGGCAGCAGCCTTTTGCGCCAAACTACTGATGGCATCCTTGCGCATGGACGAGGTGCTTTGAATGCGCTTATTGGCTTTGACTAATCTGTTCATACTCCCGCTGTCGTTTCTACGGCGGTCGCTTGGATGTTCTTTGTTTTGGTAGCGCCAATCTCCAGAAAACAGATCGCCCGTTCCTGAGAATTCGACGTAATGAATCTCGTCTTTGTCTTCATGATGGAAACTTTCGGACCACAGGATTCGTGAGGTAGCGCGTTCAACCATGGCCAATTGCATGTCGTAGCTCGCCTCATTTTGCTTGGTAAACTCCCTATAGGTTACCTTTTTGTACATGGCCTTTTTGACCTCTTCACCTTCATCGTTTTTTGTGGTCACGTAGTAGCGCTCCCAACCTCTGCGGGTTTGCTGGTTCAGCTTGCCCTCATTTTCATAAACGTGCGTGATAATGACCTTGAGGTAGGCATCTGCAGCCAATAACTCTTGCGTAACTGCGGCTTCGTTTGTCGTTCCGTTAATGATGGCTTCTTGCTCTTGTTGCAGCATTTCAAAGTTGGTGCGGTCTAGCAATTCAAGGAAGGGGTCGTCGTTTTTCTGGATCAAAGAAATGACCGCGCTTTGAAGGGCGGCGGACATGGTGGCTTGGCTTCCGGTAATGTTGGGGTCCGAAATGATGCCCAGTCGGTATATTCCTCGTTCGATGGCCTGCTCTTCGAGCTTTCTGAGCATTTCCTGCTTAGGGTATTTCTTCAGCATGGGCTGAAGCAGGTCGTGTACCTCGCGGAATTTGTTGCCCTCAAAAAGGTCCAACGCTTGGACATAAATGGGTTCCACCTCACTAAATTCCAGAAGGCTTTGCGCCTCCTTGTAATTTGGATCGAGCGATTTGATTTCTTCTAGGTTGGATTGTGCGCGGTCGAATTGGCGCGTGCGAATCCATTTTTCAGCACGGATATACTTTTGAGAGAGGAATCGGTCCAATTGGTCCGCATAATCTCTATCGTAGAACCCCTCGTAGCGACTCGTATTGATATAGGGCTTCAGGTAATTACGCCACTTTTCGGCTTCCAAAAATCTGTAAATGGACAGGCTATCATTGCCATCGGCAAAGCGATAGTTGGTGTAGAGCTCCTCGAGAAGGGCGTTGCCTTGCTGATCCATAGCCATGCGGTACTTCACTCGGCCTGGCTTGCGATCAATGGCTTGCTTGTAGGCCGTAACGCTTTCCTTGAGCATGTGTGCCTTGGCGTATTTGTTCCCGGACTTGTAATGGTATTGCGCCCCACGACAACCGCTGAGGAGAAGTGCTGTAGCAAGAAGTGGGACCAATTTTTTCATACAAACTCTTTACAACTACATTAAAACAAAAGCCGTGCCTTAGGGCTTAAAGGTAGGGTACGATGTATTTTTATCCTATGAACAAACCCTTGATTCTCCTTTCACCTTCTAAAGGTATGCGCACTGAAGCTGCCTTCCCGTATTCGGGGCCGCGCCCACTGATTTTTCCCGAGGAAACTGAAAAAGTGGTGGCTGCCGTTCAGAAATTGTCCGAGAAGGCCGGTCAGGCCCTGTTTAAGGTTAGCGATAAATTGTGGCCTGAGGTCCACGCGATGTGGTCCAAGGAGCCGGGGCATTACCTCCATCCGAACCCAGGTGTGGCAGGCATTCATGCCTACTCCGGCGAGGCCTTCAAGTTCTTGGATAGTGAAAGTTTAAGTGAGCGCGCGCTGGCGCGCGCTAGGGAGCGTTTGGTGGTGTTGAGTGCACTCTACGGTGCGGTGCACGCCGATGCTGTCGTGGTGCCGTACAGGTTGGAGATGTTGTCGAAATTAGCCGCAGGTAAAGCCAAAAATTTATACGCGCTTTGGAAGCCGGTGTTGACGGCATGGGTGAACGAGGGCGATGCGGATTTCGTGGTGGATGCTTGCAGTGGGGAGTACAGTAAGGCTATTGATTGGAAAGCGGTGGAAAAGCCGGTGGTTGCCGTGGATTTCAAGCAGTGTAAAAACGGCCAATTAAAATCTGTGTCGGCCTTTAGCAAACAAGCCCGTGGAGCCTTCGTGCGCTGGATGCTGGAGGCCGATGTGCATACCATTTCCGGTTTGGAAGCGTTTAATGAACTTGGATACGAATTACATTCAAACGAGGATAATAAATTGGTATTTTTGAGGGATTCAGATTGATTATGAAGTACACAAAATATTTGGCCTTAACGGTCTTTGTCCTAGGGTTGTCGACAGGATTGAAGGCACAGCGTGCCACGGCATTTTTGGAACTAGGCGCCTACGGGATGACCCAAAACTATTTGGGCGATGTGAACGGCGGAAGCTTGAGCGCTCTGACTCAAGAAGCGCGTTTCGGCCTGGGAACACAACTCAAGTACAACTTTAGTAGCATCCTCAGCGTAGGTGCGGATGTGAACTACGGTAGTGTATATAGCCACGATAATTTGCACGGCAATGCCGATCGCGATTACCAAGTAGATACGGACTTGTTGAACGTAAACCTTTTCACGAATATCCACTTCATTCCCTTTGGTAAGTACAATCAGCGCAACCACCACACGCCTTTTGTGCATGTGGGCGCCGGAGCGTTGACCTACCAGCCGCATTTGAACACCAACGCGCAATACCCAGATGGCATTGCCTTATACCCTGGTACAGGTCATACCTACACCTATGCATTGGGCTTCGGATGGCGAATTCGCCGCTCGTTGAAGAGCTTCTACAACTTGGGCATCTATTACAACGGGTTTGGTGCTTCAAACATTGAAGGATTCAACTACGAAAGTGATTGGTTGGCGAACAACCCAGAGTACCGCAATGGCATGGACGGAAGCTTGACGTTCAAGTTCGGAATGAGCTTGGGCTTCTTCGAGCAATAATTTCGGCACAGCCTTTGAACCATATATAAGGCCCTCCTATGGAGCGGCCTTTTTTTGGCCAATGGTGACAGCATGTCGCGGAAATTGGCCCCTAACGAACTTTTGAAACAGAGATATGGACAGATTGTCATTCAGCGATATTATTGACGAAAACACGGAATTTATTCCATTGATGACTTCGGATGAAGAAGTGGAAATAGGGGATGACCAATTACCCGAGCTTCTCCCCATCCTGCCGTTGCGTAACACCGTGATCTTCCCTGGGGTAGTAGCACCTATTACCGCCGGCCGCGACAAAAGCTTGCGCCTGATCAAGAGCATCAGCGACAAGGATAAATTTGTCGGCATGGTGGCCCAGATGGACATGGAAACCGAGGACCCTAGCCAAAGCGAGGTATATCCCATCGGGACCATGGCCCAAATCGTCAAGAGTTTCAAAATGCCCGACGGTAACACGACGATCATCATCCAAGGAAAGAAGCGTTTCCGCATCCTTGAATGGGTTCAAACCGAGCCCTTCAACATCGCCAAGGTGGAGTTCCTCCCTGAATTTGTCCCGGGTGATGACGATGTGGAATTCCCCATCCTCATGGACTCCATTAAGGACATTGCGACCAAACTCATTCAAGAAAGCCCGCACATTCCTTCCGAAGCACAGGCGGCCCTGGACAACATCCGCAGCAACACCTTCTTATTGAATTTTATCGCCTCGAACAGCAGCATGAAGTTGCCGAAGAAGCAAGAGGTATTAGAGCTTGAATCTTTGAAAGACCGTGCGGTCAAGGTGTTGGAAGGATTGAACCTAGAGCTGAAGATGCTTGAGGTTAAAAATGAAATTCAAGACAAGGTCAAGCACGAATTTGACCAGCAGCAGCGCGAATATTTCTTGCACCAGCAGATGCGTACCATCCAAGAGGAATTGGGCGGCAACAGCTCGGAAAGCGAGGTAGAAGAAATGCGCGATAAGGCCAAGGCCAAGAAATGGGATAAGGCTTCTGAGGAGCACTTTGATAAGGAGCTGCGCAAGTTGCAACGCTTGAATCCGCAGATGCCAGAGTTTGCCATACAGCGCAACTATTTGGAATTCATGCTCGAGCTTCCGTTCGCAGGTTCGGATTCGGGGCCAATTGATTTAAAGAAAGCCGAGAAGGTCCTCAACCGCGATCACTACGGTTTGGAAAAGGTAAAAGAACGCATCCTTGAACACCTCGCTGTGTTGAAGTTGAAAGGCGATATGAAGAGCCCTATCCTATGTTTGGCGGGCCCCCCCGGGGTAGGTAAAACCTCTTTGGGGAAATCCATTGCCGAGGCCTTGGGCCGTCCGTATGTGCGCATGTCTTTAGGAGGCTTACGCGATGAAGCCGAAATTCGCGGCCACCGCAAAACCTACATCGGTGCCATGCCGGGCCGCGTGTTGCAAAACATGAAGAAAGCTGGCAGCAACGACCCCGTATTCATTCTCGACGAGATCGATAAGCTCAGTTACGGCGTTGGCGGCGACCCTTCATCTTCGATGTTGGAAGTGTTGGATCCAGAGCAGAACGACAGCTTTTACGACAACTACCTAGAGATGGGCTATGATTTGAGCAAGGTGTTCTTCATTGCCACTGCGAACAACCTTGGTGCCATACAGCCGGCCTTGTTAGACCGCATGGAGATTATTGATGTAACGGGCTACACCTCGGAAGAAAAGGTGGAGATTGCCAAGCGTCACTTGGTCCCTAAGCAATTAGAAAACCACGGTTTGAAGGCCGATCAATTTGCCATAGCAAAGCCGGTTCTAAAGTCCCTCGTCGAAGGATATACCCGCGAAAGTGGGGTACGTAACCTCGATAAGAAGGTGGCAAAACTCGTCCGCCATACGGCCAAGGATATTGCCATGGAAAAGGTGGAAAGCGCCGCAATTACTGCGGAGGATTTGGGAACCATTCTTGGTCCTTCTCGTGAGCGTGATGCCTACGAAGGGAACAACCATGCCGGGGTAGTCACCGGATTGGCTTGGACGCCGGTAGGTGGAGATATTCTTTTCATTGAATCGTCTGTCAGCAAGGGCAATGGCAAGGTCATTATTACTGGAAATCTTGGAGATGTGATGAAGGAGAGTGCGACCATCGCTATGGCGTACATCAAGAGCAACGCGGAAGAATTGGGCATAGATCCAAAACTCTTTAGTGCTTACGACATCAACATTCACGTGCCACAAGGGGCCATTCCAAAGGACGGTCCTAGTGCGGGAATTACTTTGCTCACGGCATTGGTGAGCTTGTTCACCCAAAAGAAGGTGGCGCCAAAACTGGCGATGACTGGAGAAATCACCCTACGCGGAAAAGTATTGCCGGTAGGGGGTATTAAAGAAAAGATCCTGGCGGCGAAGCGCGCCAAGATCAATACCATCATCCTCTGCGAGAAGAACCGCAAGGATATTGAAGAAATTGAAGCACATTATGTGAAAGGCATAACCTTCCATTACGTGCGAGAGATGAAGGAAGTGTTGGATTTGGCTATCTTAGACCAAAAGGTGAAATCACCGAAAAAACTAGAGGTTCCGGCCACCCCAAAGCGTTGATTAGAAATGTACTCATAGCATTGTTTTGGACGACCGCTTTGTTTGGACAGAGCGGCGGCAACAGCGTTTTTTCATTTCTGGACCGCTCCATTTTTGCCGGCACCTCAGCGCTGGGCAATGCAGCCTATGTGCACGAGGGTCGAGTGGGAGCCTTTGCCGTTCAAAACCCACTGCTGCTCACGGATTCTTCCCTATACCAACTCGAGATGAGCTCGGGAAGCTTGGGCGAAGGCATTCAACTGCTTCAGGGTAGTTATTCGTTTGAGCTCAAGGGCCGGTCCATGATCGCTAGCGCACAAACCATTCAGTACGGAGTGTTTAACGGTACGGATCAATGGGGGAGTTCAACGGGCCAATTCTATGCGGGAGACCTCGCCTTCACCTTAGGTACGGAGCTGTTCTCTTGGAATGGCATTCGTCTGGGGGCAACCGCAAAATTGGTCAATGGAACCTATGAAAGTTACCAAAGCTGGGCCGTTGCCTCGGATATCGCCTTGATGTACAGAGGGGCCACCGGACCAAACTATGCTTTCATCATCAAGAATGCCGGTACCCAGCTCACCACCTTTGGTGGGACCTACGAACCCATGCCGTTAAACATCTTGCTTGCTGTTGGGGATAAATTGGCGCACGCCCCTTTCCGCTGGACCTTCGTTATCGACCAGCTCCAACGCCCAAACTTGGGATACGACGATCCAAACCTAGTGAGTGTAGACCCCGTAACAGGCGCTACCACACAGCTGGACATGAGCACACTCAATCTGGCGCTCCGTCACGTTAGCGGCTCTCTGGAATTCTTACCCACGGACCGACTGCACCTGATGCTGGGCTATAATTTCCGTCGTCAATACGAAATGAGCTTGCCAGATCGCCGCACAAGTGGAGGCTTCAGCCTGGGTGCGGGTCTGTATTTCAACAAGTTCCACCTCCACTTCGCGAACGAACTTCGCAGCGTGGCCGGGCGCATGAATACCCTATCTTTGAGCCTGAAATTCTAAGACCTGAGCATGCCAAAATCACTGACCATAGCCATCGACGGACACAGCTCCACGGGTAAGAGTACCCTGGCAAAGGAATTGGCCAAGGCTTTGGGCTATATCTATGTGGATTCCGG
>CALDGA010000050.1 GCA_937942085.1 uncultured Flavobacteriales bacterium | reverse complement strand
TTCGGAATCTGGACATCGGGTTACAAGAGCCGCATACGGTTTTCAAACTAGGGAGAGACCTGTTGAAGGACCATCCCGAGGCTGATGGGCTGTTCATCAGTTGCACGAACCTCAGGACCTTTGAGGTTCTTCGGCCCTTAGAGGAGGAGTTCGGAAAGCCTGTGATCTCTAGCAATCAGGCCACATTGTGGTGCGCTCTGCGGGAGATGAACATGCCCTTTCATCTTTAAACATCGATCCTAGCCAGGCGGACGGTATAAAATACACAAAGCTGTTGGTAGAGGAAGATCTTCTAAATCGCCTCTTCCACGCCTGAGAGGTTATCAGTGACGAAGATCCGAGCCCTTCCCAGGCTCTGCTGCCAAAGATCCCTAAGGACCTCAAAACTATGTACACCATCTCTTCAGCGCTTTTTTCCTCGGCGGATGGAAAGAAAAGTCTCATCCAGAGACATCGTATAGTATTCCTCATCTAACGGGCGGTCCCGCCAAGCCAGCACCTCCTCCAGCTGGGTAAGGCGGGAGATGCTCGGTGGCGAGGAGAACGCACCGTAAATCCCTTCGAGGAAGCGGAAAATGGCGCGGGTGCTTACCCCACAGGCATAGAAGGCGAGGATGGCTTCTGAGGAAGTGCGGCGCCGGTAAGGGGGTCTTGGGGTGAAATCCACTTCCCGCACACGGGGGACACGCAGGACCTCTGGAGGGCCGCCGAGGGTAAGAGATCACGCGTGGAGTAGCCGTTGGCTTTAGTGGGGTTCTCTTCAAGGTACATGGCCCGCTCCTCGCGCACGCTGCTCTTCAGGAGATCCTTCATCATGACCTTGATCGGCTTTTCCACCTCTTTATGGGAAAGATTTCATGCTGGCCAGTAGCCACACTTCCCGGGACCCCATCAGCACCATGCGCCCTTGACAAACCGAACCAAAGGTCTTAATATTAAATTTTAAAGGAGGTGGATGATGGCGAAAGAAAGAGGGTGGAAATTCTTCAGGTACATCGGGCTCAGCATTCTAATTATTATCACTTTTGAAGCTTCGGCAAAAGCAGAAAAGCCTGTAAGATTAGTGTTTGCTCAAGGAACAGATGCTGAAACTTTGGATCCTCATGCGATTACTTCGTCTCCCAACGCAATTCATATTGAAGCCATATACGACACCCTAATTACTTATGATGAAAACCTAAATATAGTGCCTCGGTTGGCCAAGGCTTGGGAGGTTTCAGATGATGGGATGAGCATAACATTCTATTTGAGAGAAGGTGTGACCTTCCACGACGGGACGCCGTTTAATGCTGATGCGGTTGTTTTTAACATAAATCGGCTTCTCGACCCTAAGATGAGGGTTCCTTTGCGGACTTACATCGCTTTTGTTGAGTCGGCTAGAGCTCTCGATGAGTACACGGTTGAAGTCAAATTGAAATATCCTCATGGGCCGGCCTTGCATCGCTTCACTGCTCCTGTCAATTCTATGGTCAGCCCAGCGGCTGTTGCAAAGTACGGAGCCGAGTTTGGTCGGAATCCTGTAGGTACTGGAGCATTCAAGTTTGTTGAGTGGGTTAGAGACGATTATGTTCTTTTGAAGAAGAACGAGAACTATTGGGGAGAAGGACCGTATGTGGATGAACTCCTTATTAGAGTGGTTCCAGAGGACGGGGCCCGGGTCCTTATGTTAGAGGCGGGGGAGGCTGACGTCATCGTTCGTGTTCCTCCTCCAGACGTGCCTCGGCTGAGAGCTAGAAATGATATAAACGTAGTCGTGGCGCCAAGTACCCGGGTGATTTATATCGGAATGAATACCCAACACAAGATCTTGAGAGATCCGCGGGTCCGGCGAGCTTTTAACTACGCAGTTAACAAACAAGCGATCGTGGAGGTACTCTTACAAGGATACGCAACCGTGATGGACTCTCCTCTCACACCGCAGTATTTTGCGTATAACTCAATAGGCCAGTACGCCTACAACCCGGAATTAGCCAAAGCATTACTCGAGGAAGCTGGATACCCTAGGGGTTTCAAGATCACGCTTTTTACCCCTAAGGGTCGGTACTTAATGGATTATCGAATCGCTGAAGCTGTTCAAGCCTACCTTGCTAGGGTAGGCATTGAGGTTGAAGTAAAGACTATGGAGTGGGCAACTTATATCTCCACGATTTTGAAACCTCTGGAGGAAAGTCCGCTGGAACTATTTCTGCTGGGTTGGGGCCCCTGGATCGTAGACCCTGATCAAATGCTTTACCCTCTCTTTCACTCATCGCAATGGCCACCAAATGGGTTTGGTGCGGCGTTTTACAGGAATGAGGAAGTGGACGAACTCTTGCAGATAGGAACTTCATCCACTGATCAGGAGACCAGGAGAAAGGCTTATGAGAAAGCGCAAGAACTCATATGGAATGATGCCCCCTGGCTTTTTCTTCACCACGAGCAGCAGATTATAGCAATGCGCTCGAACGTCAAAGATGTTGTAATTCTCCCTATTGAAGTATTGCACTTTAGAAAGGCGCGTAAAGTATAGGCTGAACAAGGGCCGGCCTGGTGATTTTCCTTGTCCCAGGCCGGTCCCCAATTTACTTGACCTATGTGGATCTATCTCACTCGTAGATTGTTTCTTGTTTTTCCTACGTTATTCTTTCTCTCTCTTCTAATATTTCTTATGGTCCGTATAATCCCTGGTGACCCTGCTCAAGTTATAGCGGGAGAGTACGCTACCAAAGAAACAATAGAGCTCATTCGCAAACAGTTAGGATTGGATAGGCCACTTCATATTCAGTATATGGACTTCATCGTCCGTCTTTTGAGCGGAGATCTCGGTAGGTCCATCCGCACCACTGCCCCCGTGCTTGAAGAGCTCAAGGGCCGTTATGTAAATACGCTAATACTAACTTTGCTTAGCATGGCGATCGCTTTTTCTATTGGAACGGTAGCCGGGATGGTCTCAGCCGTCAAATGGAATACCTGGATTGATTATGTGGTGATGGTGGGGGCTATGATTGGTGTTTCCATGCCTGTCTTCTGGTTGGGTCTTTTGTTGATCTTGGTTTTTTCAGTACGATTGGGATGGCTACCTTCGGTAGGCAAGGGATCCTTAGCACATTTTATATTGCCTTCTATCACCTTGGCTACCATTCCTACCGCAATCATCGCTAGAATCAGCCGGGCAAGCATGTTAGACGTTGTTCAGCAAAACTATATAATGACTGCACGAGCAAAGGGTTTGTCTGAGCCTAAAATAGTGATAAAGCATGCGTTAAGAAATGCACTGATTCCCATTATTACTGTAGGCGGTCTGCAAATGGGCAACCTACTTGGAGGAGCAGTTGTCACTGAGACCGTCTTCGCTTGGCCTGGTATGGGACGATTATTAGTTAATTCCGTTATTGCGCGTGACTACCCTATGGTGCAAGGAGCTGTCCTTCTTCTAGGTATTACCGTTATATTCATCAATTTGCTAGTTGACCTGGCATATGCTTTTACAAACCCACGTATTCGCTATGCTTAAAATGGGGGTGTGATGAAGATATTGAGAATCGAGGTCTACCAAGTCTTTATTAATCTTGCACAACCCTTTGTGATCGCTACTGATACGATCACCGCTATTAACAGTGTAATCATTAAAATAGCAGATGATCAGGGAAATATTGGGTGGGGAGAAGCCGCACCTCAGCCAGTCATATTAGGCGAGACTGTTGAGTCCATACTCGCTTGCTTGGACGTCATTGCCCCGAGTTTAATCGGAAAGGATCCCAGGAAAATCGAAGAGATCGTCGAGATGATGGATCGTTTGATCCTTCGGAATACCGCGGCCAAAGCAGCGGTAGATATGGCTATTCATGACCTAGTAGGGAGGGCATGGGGCGAACCCCTCTGGCGTCTTTTAGGCGGGGCTAGGGAGAAAATCGAAACGGATCTTACCATAGGAATTAAACCAACGGGTGAAGCAGTCAAAGATATCCTCAAACTCTTGAAGGAAGGTTTCAAAGTTATCAAGCTTAAGGTAGGAAAAGATCCTGAAGAAGATATCGAAAGGGTTAAGGCTGTGCGGGAAGCGGTGGGCGGAGAAGTCCGCATACGGATAGACGCCAATCAAGGGTGGACGCGCCAACAGGCTGTCCATGCTCTGAAAAAAATGGCAAAGTATAATATCGAGTTTGTGGAGCAACCTGTGCAAGCCCTTGATATTTCAGGGCTAGCTTTTGTCCGGCAGGCCATAGCTATACCGGTCATGGTGGACGAGAGCGTTCATCAGCCTGAGGATGCCATTCGAGTCATAACAGAAAATGCTGCGGACTACATAAATATTAAATTAATGAAAAGCGGCGGGCTTTGGAAGGCAAGGAAGATCGCGGCGATTGCCGAAGCAGCTGCGATGCCATGTATGGTAGGCAGCATGATCGAAACGGATCTGGCTATTACTGCAGCGATACACTTTGCGACCGCGGTCACAAATGTCAAATTCGGAGATCTAGACTTGGGGTTCTCTTTAAGGCCTAAGAATCGGTTGGTAGAAAAAGGAGGAGCTGAATTCAGCGAAGGGTATGTAATCCCCTCAAATAAGCCGGGCTTGGGAGTAGTGAAGATGAGGGAAGAGTTGTTACAAGGACCTGTTAATGTATACGAGCAGTAGGACGAGGACAATAGTGTATGGTGAAAAATGGGGGTTGTTCGACGGCTGTCTCGGAGTAAGATTGGTATAACTGGTCTTGTCATTACCTTGACACTCTGTATTATATCAATCTTGGCCCCTTATATTGCACCGTACGACCCAATTCAGCAGGACTTGACAAAAAGTCTGAAAGGGCCTTCATGGGAAAATCTTATGGGGAGGGATGAATTCGGTCGCGATGTGCTAAGTCGAGTAATTTTTGGAACTCGCGTTTCACTTTACATCGGGGTTATCTCTGTGACTATTGGCTTCTTCATCGGGGTCCCTATCGGAGTATTATCGGGATTTTATGGGGGCTGGCTTGACATGATCGTTCAACGGATGATCGATACTCTCATGGCACTCCCTGGAATCTTGCTCGCTATCGCTGTAGTAAGCATTCTAGGGATCAACCTACAAAACGCGATGATCGCGGTAGGAATTTCATCCATTCCAGTTTTTGCCCGTTTAGCGAGAAGCTCGGTAATTTTCATCAAAGAGGAAGATTTTGTGGAGGCAGCCCGAGCTGTCGGAGCAGGAAATCTACGGATAATGATAAGACATATTCTTAGAAATTCCATTTCTCCAGTTCTTGTACAAGCCACTTTCCAATTCGCCAGTTCAATTCTCTGGGCTGCTGCGCTCAGCTTCTTAGGCTTGGGGGCACAGCCTCCCACTCCGGAGTGGGGGGCAATGCTTGCCAGCGGAAGGACCTATATACTTAGCGCTCCGCACGTGATCGCTTTCCCTGGCCTAGCCATTATGATTGCTGTTTTAGGGTTTAATTTGCTCGGCGAAGCCCTCAGGGATGCCTTAGATCCCAGGATGCCATTGTAGTGGACCAGCAGGACGCGTCTATTCTGTTTGGAGTGCAATGTGTTTTATACCAACATTTCCGTATCGCTACAAGAGCGCTTCCAGCTATCCATTTAAGCTGTCCAGCAGCAGCCAAAAGCACTTTTTCGACAATCTTTCGTGGAATCGTCTTCTAATGTGTGTCTGAACCACGGCAGTGTTGCGGCAATTGTATCCGCAGGGCAACAAGGTGGCCTTCCCAGGAAAA
>CALDGA010000049.1 GCA_937942085.1 uncultured Flavobacteriales bacterium | reverse complement strand
CAACATGGAAAGCATCACGGCACGCTTTGACCGCTTAATGGCGGAGCTCGAGACCGGCGAAGGGGCGGCTTCAAAAATCATTTACGACGAAGATGTCTATGCCAACCTCAAGCAGGCCACGGAAAACTTGAACCGACTGTTACTCGACATCAAATACAACCCGAACAAATACTTGCACGTGAGTGTCTTTGGCTCTCGAACCCGATACACCGAGGAGGAGATTCAGGCCATAGAGCGTGATATTCAAAGCAAACAAGAGGATTGATGAGCTTTTTACCACAATTGGTATTTGCCGCCGTACTTATTGCTGCCATCTGGAGATTTTCCAAAAAGGCAGGGACTATTGCCCGCAACATCCATCTCGGCAAAGCACAAAACAGAAGCGACAATCCCGGCGCTAGACGCGCCAACATGCTGCGCGTGGCCTTTGGCCAAAGCAAGATGCAAGCTCGACCCGTAGCAGGTGTGCTTCACTTCATCGTCTATGCCGCTTTTTTGATCATCAATATTGAGGTGCTTGAAATCATCGTGGACGGCCTGTTCGGCACCCATAGGTTTTTTGCGCCCTTCCTGGGCAACGCCTACCCTCTAATCATCGGCTTTTTTGAAATCCTCGCCGTGCTCACGGTCGTGGCAGTGGTGATTTTTTGGTGGCGACGCAATGTGGCGAAGCTTGACCGCTTCCATAAACCTGAAATGAAAGGTTGGGCCTTTACAGATGCCAACAACATTTTGTACATCGAAGTTGCCTTGATGTTTGCGCTGTTGAACATGAACGCCGTTGAGAGCCTGTTGCCGGAGGGCCACGAAGCCTTTATCATTTCAAATAGCATTGCGCCGCTGTGGAGCGGATTATCTGAGGGAACCCTTCACCTGTTGGAGCGCAGCTTTTGGTGGGTTCATATCGTGGGCATCCTCGCCTTTTTGAATTACCTGCCCTACTCTAAGCACTTCCACATCATTCTCGCGTTCCCGAACACGTATTACGCCAACCTCAAGGACAAAGGCCAGTTTGAGAACAATGCTGCCGTAACCAAGGAGGTTGCACTAATGATGGACCCGACTGCGGATCCTTTCGCGGCCCCAGCTCCCGATGCAGAGGCACCGGTGGAGCGCTTCGGCGCAAAGGATGCTACGGATCTGAGCTGGATCAACCTCATGAATGCCTACACCTGCACGGAATGTGGCCGTTGTACGAGCGAATGTCCGGCGAACCTCACCGGCAAGAAACTAAGTCCGCGCAAGATTATGATGGACACGCGCGATCGCATTGAGGAGATCGGGCAAAACATGGATGCCAATGGCGGAACCTTCCAAGAGGACGGCAAGAGCTTATTAGGTGATTATATTACCCCAGAAGAAATTTGGGCCTGTACCAGCTGTAATGCTTGCGTGCAAGCCTGTCCCGTAGATATCGATCCGTTGAACATTATCATGAAGCTTCGCAACTATGCGACCATGGAAGAAAGCAGTGCGCCTTCTGAGCTTAATGCTATGATGACCAACGTAGAGAACAATGGCGCCCCGTGGCCGTTCTCTCAGATGGATAGAGCGAATTGGACCAACGAATAACTCAAAACCCAAATAACAAACAGTAATTCTTTCAACGCGTCAAACACAACACATGGAAAAAAGCGCAAACGCCCACATCGACAACCTATTACGCGAAGCCTCAGAAGATGGACAGAAAATCTCTCCCATGCTTCCTGAGGACATCAAGAATTACCTCATCGACATTGATGGAACCATCTGTGACGATATCCCCAACGAAGAACCAGAGCGCATGGCCACAGCGAAGCTGTACCCGGATGCTTTGGACACGTTGAACAAATGGTACGACGAAGGACACGTGATCACGTTCTTCACCTCTCGTACCGAAGACCACCGCGAAGTCACTGAGAAATGGCTTAAAGAAAATGGCTTCAAATGGCACGGCCTCTTGATGGGCAAGCCACGCGGCGGAAACTACCACTGGGTGGACAACCACATCGTGCGCGCCACGCGTTACACCGGTAAGTTCACTGACCTAGTAGATAAAGAAACCACGATCCAAGTATTTGAAGAGTAACCCATGAGTACACTCCACGTTCCCACGCTGGCCCAAATGACGGCCGAAGGCAAGGCCCCAGAAGTTTTGTTCTGGGTAGGCTGTGCCGGAAGCTTTGACGACCGCGCGAAGAAAATCACCAAAGCCTTCGCCAAAATCCTACAACACGTAGGCGTTTCATTTGCCGTACTGGGAACGGAAGAAGGGTGTACGGGAGATCCCGCCAAGCGCGCTGGAAACGAATTCCTCTTCCAAATGCAGGCGATGATGAACATTCAGGTGCTCAATGGTTACGAAGTGAAACACATCGTTACCACCTGTCCGCACTGTTTCAACACGCTGAAAAACGAATACCCGGAGCTCGGCGGCAACTATACCGTAGAACACCACAGCCAGTTCCTCAACGGACTCCTGAAAGCAGGAAGATTGAAAATTGAGGGCGGCCAGTTCCGCGGAAAGAAAATCACCTTCCACGATCCGTGTTACCTCGGACGTGCCAATGGTGAGTATGAAGCGCCGCGTGAGCTGCTGGAAAAATTGGACGTCGAGCTCCGCGAAATGCGTCGCTGTAAGCAGAATGGACTCTGCTGTGGGGCGGGCGGTGCGCAGATGTTTAAGGAAGCGGAAAAGGGAACGGCAGAAATCAACCACGTACGCGCCGACGAAGCCTTGGAAACAAAGGCGGAGATTGTGGTAGCAGGTTGTCCTTTCTGTAATACCATGCTGACGGACGGAGTGAAAAACCGCGAGAAGGAAGCCGAAGTTCAGGTATTGGATTTGGCAGAAATGATCGCATTAGCAGAAGAACTCTAGGATGGGAATGCACACCATGAATCCTGCATCGAGGATGTGGTTTTACGGCTTAGCGCAACCGTTGAGCGGGGCGCAGAGTGAGGAATTGGTCCAATTAATGGATGAGTTCACCAGCCAATGGAAAGCCCACGGGGCGCAACTCGCCGCAGCCTACCGATGGATCAACCACCAGTTCTTGATCATCGCTGTGGACGAAGGCCAGCAGCAAGCCACTGGATGTAGTATCGATAAAAGCGTTCATCTGCTTCAAGAATTTGGAGCCAAGCACGGTGTGGACTTCTTCAATCGCATGCTCGTCCATGCCCAAACTGGTGATGGATTTACCTCCTACTCGACCGCATCCCTAAAAGAAGCCATTGCCGAAGGACTTGTCGATGAGAACACCCCTGTGCTGCACACCACCGCGGCCACACTCGGCGAGAGTGGTTCCGGTGTGATACCGCTCAAGGAAAGCTGGGCAGCCAGATTTTTATAGCATTAAAAAAGCGACCCTCGGGTCGCTTTTTTGTTCTTATCTCTAGAAGACTGCGCTCGCAATCTCTTTGATGTTGGCACTCTTGCCCATGCTGTAGTAGTGCAAGACTGGCACTCCAGCCGCTTTCAACTCCTTACTCTGCTGGATACACCACTCGATGCCCAATTGCTTTACTTGCGCGTTATCCTTACACTTGATCGCTTGAATGGCCAATTCGTCCGGAATGTCCACGTGGAAAATTTGCGGTAGAATGCTCAACTGACGCTTCGTAGACAGTGGCTTCAATCCAGGAATAATAGGCACATTAATACCCGCTTCACGACATTTATCGACGAAGGCGAAATACTTCGAGTTGTCGAAGAAGAGTTGGGTGACGATATAATCGGCCCCAGCTTCCACCTTAGCCTTCAAATGCTCAATATCAATGTTCAAGGAAGGTGCCTCGAAGTGCTTCTCCGGATACCCGGCCACCCCAATACAAAAATTCGTGGCGGTGGTATTCTGCAAATCCTCGTCTAAATAATTTCCTTGGTTCAATTGCTTAATCTGTTTCACCAAATCAATGGCAAAGGCATTGCCCTCGGGATGCGGCGTAAAATAGCTCTCGTGCTTGGCCTGATCTCCGCGCAGTGCCACCACATTCTCTATGCCCAAGAAATTCAGATCGATCAACAAGTTCTCGGTATCCTCCTTCGAGAA
>CALDGA010000048.1 GCA_937942085.1 uncultured Flavobacteriales bacterium | reverse complement strand
ACGATTGAAGGAACGAATCGCAAGTCTCAATGAATTACATCGACATGGAATTCCGGTTTGGATGCCATTACACCCGTCCACACGAAAGGAAGTGGAAAAGGCAGGGGTAGAGATAGCGTTTAATACTTCACCCCCGGTGGGGTATTTGGAAATGCTTTGGGCCATTCAGCAAAGTGCTATTGTGATCACCGACAGCGGAGGTCTGCAGAAAGAGGCCTATTTCTTAGGGAAACATTGTATCACACTAAGAAATGAAACAGAATGGGTAGAATTAGTCGATATCGCAGCGAATGTGTTACATCCACTAGGAAGTACTGAACCGTTGAGTCAGAAAGTCCTAGGCATGTTGAATGAACCGCTACCGGAAGAAATCCCGTATGGAAGTGGTGATGCAGCGCTACAAATCGCCCAATTCCTACTCGAGCAAGGGAGTTAAAAACTCATGGATGTCCTGTAAGCACTGGGCATTCAGGCTGTGTGCCATGGGGTAAGAACGGAAGGTATAATCACTTAAATGGGAGAGGCCATCAGCTGTAGCCTGTGCCCAAGTATATGGGATGACCGGATCCATCGTACCATGGCTCTGAAAAATAGGAGCATCTATCGATATTGATTTCAGCGCTTCGTGCCATTCCGGTAGTGCATAGCCGCTCATCAAAACAAACCCGTTAGCCCTGAATCCTTGTAATAGAATTTGAAGCGATGTGATGGCCCCTTGAGAAAATCCACCAATAAACACCTCGTTATTTTCTACATGCTGCTCTTGCCAAGTCTTCAAGGATTCCAGTACGAGCTGAGCAGCCTCTTCGACAGCATCACCATCAATCATTTTGGCGCCGTTTTCCCATTCAATGGGATACCAAGCATAGCCTCCCATGCCCAACGAAATGGGGGCTTGGAAGCATACAATGTTGAGTTCTGGTAAATAGGGTTTGAGACCATAAAGGTCTTCCTTGTTGGATCCGTAGCCGTGCAACAATACCAGTGTTGGATGCTTTGGATCAGAGATGTGATGGATGTAAGAGAGCATTATTGGCGGTAATCGAGAATGTCCCAAGTATGGTCCGCTAGCAATCGAATTTGATACATAAACTCATGCGGACAATTGCGCCATTCATGCGGTGCAATCATGCTTAACACATTTTGATCTTCGTTTTTGCGGTACAGGTAATACACGTGATTAATTTCCGGCTTGAACCCCATCTGTGCCTTGTAAATCTCTTCACTCAATGCTTTGCGTTCATGAATCTTACGGGCCTGTTCGGCCAATAATTCAATTTGTGCACGGATTTGGTCCAGTTGCATGTCGGTCTGCAACTCCATGGCATTGAGATCTAGGCTTTTGTTCTTCACGGCATCTACAGCCTTGAATGCAGGCGCGCTGACACTAGAGCCGTAGGGGAGAATATTCGCATTTTCAGCGATTTTATCCGGATCGATAGGGTTGTAGGTACGTTTGTCCTTAGCCATGGGTCAAAAATAAAGCTTTCCTTCCTTCGCATCGCCATAATGGTCTGCGAGGTTGTGGTGGTGGCGCCAGGTAATTTCTAAGGCCAGTAAGGCATCGAATTGGTGCCAATTCTCCATAGATAACCCCTCAACTGGCAATTCAGTTCGTTGGACGAATGCCATCAGACAAGGCGTAATAGCCTCCTTGTCGCCTTTGTAACCAAGTACTTGAAGTTGATGACGTTCCGCGCCAAGCTTCGGGTACACCTCAATGGTCGTCGCATCAATTTCCGAGGCCAATTTCATTGCCCTTGCCGTCAATCCACCTAGAAACATAGGGCTCATTGCCTTAGCTTGCCGATCAGCCGCACGATAATGGAAATCATCGTGGCCCTTAAGTCCTGTATAAACACCAGGTAGGGAAAGGGGGGCATCTATGCCGACGATATCCGCTGGATGCTCACGAAGTACGGACAGGACAAAAGCATCTGCATCTTGTTTCTTCGCGCTTTGTTGCAGAAGAATCTGTTTCGTATCCGTATCGAAAATTGCTAGAACTGTTGTGCCTGCTAGCTTCGAGCCGTAATCTATGCCTACGATTCTTGCCATGTACCAAAGAGCTCTTCGACCTTTTTGAATCGGTAATCAAAAATTTCTTCCAGCTTTGGACGCACGATAATGGGGTGTGCTATCTTCCCTAAAATCCCCAAAGGAATTTTGTAACTCACACGGTCGAGCATTTCGACTCCGCCTGGGATAGACTTGAAGTGGTGCTCGTGATGCCAGATGGAATAAGGACCTACGCGCTGTTCGTCCACGAAATATTTTGGACCATCAACATGTGTGATCTCAGTGGTCCAATTCATTTTGATCCCAAGCAAAGGGCTGACTTTATAGTCTATGAATAGGCCCGGATACATCTGCTCAGGGACATTAGACATAATGTTAAAGCCCATGTAATCAGGGGTGATCGTGGCTAAGTTACTTGGGCTTTGGAAAAAGTTCCACGCCTCTTCCACGGAGATGGGAAGCCTTTGAATGCGTTCTAGGGTGTACATAGTGTTGGATTAAGTATCAATCTAACACCCAATAGTGATTGTGGTTCGCGTGAAGCTTTAGATTCGCTTCATTTGTTGCTTGATGTATTTGGTTTGCTCTGCAAGCGCACCGTTTTTATCAAGCTTCTTCACCTCGGTCAAAAGGATCTGTGCTTCCTTCTTACGGCGCTTTGTCAATGCTATTCCTGCGAGATTCAGTTTTGCCAATGCTTTGTCTTGGTCTAGTCTCAATCCGGTGTTGAGCGCTCTCTTAAGTAAGGTCTCGGCCTTACCTACTTTGCGCTGGCTTTCGATCATACCCATAAGAAGATAGTAATAAGCCAGTTGACCTTTGATCAAGCTTTTCTCCGGATTGCGAATACTGGCCAATGCTTTTTCAGCTTTGGCAACATCGTTTTTTCTCATGTGCCATAGAGAAAGTAAAATGCGCTCGTTGCGGAAATAGGTGAACAATACAAGTCCCATAGGGAAGAGCAATGCGATACCATTTCCTATTTCTCCATCAGCAAATTGATAGATTGACCAAGCAAAGATTGCAGCTGTAAGTCCGAGTCGAATGATTTTACTGAACATCTCTATTATTTTTGAGCAAAGCAAAGAAACAAAGAAATGGTCACATCGGATTGGAAGAATTGGGATATGGAGGCAAAAAGAGCATTCTATGAGAAGTTGAGCTCGGAATTAACCGACCACAAACGCCAATTGTTTCAAGATAAAGTTGCCCAGCGCACCCGACATTTTTCTTTGGCTCTAGAGGATATGATGAAATCTCAGAATGCTTCTGCACTGATGCGCACCGCGGATGCCTTTGGAATTCATAAGGTGGACGTTTATGATAAGAACGAGCGCTTCAATGTGAGTAGTGGTATCTCCAAAGGGGTAGAAAAGTGGTTAGATGCTAGTTTTTTCAATACTTACAATGAAGGAGGTACAAAGGAATGGGCGGACCAATTAAAAGCGTCGAGACGCAAACTCTATGTTACTGCGCTGGACAAGGGCGCGCTACCCATTGATGCTATTGACCCAGCAGTCCCAGCGACCATATTATTCGGCAATGAGCAGGAGGGGGCATCCCCATTAATTCAGGAATTGGCCGACGAACGCATCTACATTCCCATGCGAGGATTCGTAGAGAGTTTTAACGTTTCTGTGAGTTGCGGAATTGTACTTCATCACCTGACATTAGGAATGGAGAAAGCAGGAATTAAGAGAGGCTTGGCTCCCGAGGATGAGCTTGATACTTTGATTAATTGGGCCCTTAGAACGATACCCAATCCTCATAGGTTTCTTTAGTCCAAGCGCAACAAGAACGTACCGTCGGTGATCTCCCAATCTATGACTTCCCAACGAATGAGTCGGGCGAGGGTGGAGATGGCTTTCTGACGCGGCATTTGCATCACCTTTGCGGCTTTGCTCGTGGTTACAGTATCGTAATCTTTGAGGTATTGAATGAGTCGCTGTTCTTTTTCGGAAAAGGCCACTGGGCGCTTGCTTTGATCACTCAGCTCTTGTTTCCAAACTTCGGCTAAAACGGCACCCGCCACCTTGTTTTCATCGTGGATACGGACATAGGCTAATTTACCTTCCTTTTCATCCACGCGGTATGGCTTGTGTTTTCCCTCCGGGATTTCGATTTCCCAAACGCGTTTACCGTCTACATCATGAGCGAATACTTCGAGCTGAACTTCCGGTTCTGTAAACACTCGAGCCGCACTTTCTAGGAGATAAATATCATCTTCATCTTTCACGCCGCCAATCACTCCGTTGTCTCGAACGCCTATCAATAGGCGCCCACCAGTGGTGTTTGAAAACGCGCTAAGAGTACGCGCTATTTTCCGTGCGTCCGAAATCTTGTACTTGAAGTCTTGATTTTCATGCTCACCTTCCGAGATGAGTTCATGAATGTTGTTGAAGCTTTGATATTGGTCAAAATCTTTCAACCGGAAGAATTATTTGGTCACGTAGATCACATCAACCAGGGCCTGAACTTCCGCGTTTTTTCCAAACCATTGAGTTTTGAACTCCTCGGTGTATACGCGAATGTTTGCAATGGTTACGCTATCGCCGTATTGTCTGCGTGCTTCATACAACATCTTATCGTAGGTGATGAGACCGTCGTGAAGCACTAGCTCACGAGTTTTATTCGCCGCGGTGATGTTATCGCTATAAATCACGTCTGGATACACTGCGATAGTTCCGAGATAGGTCCAATTCTGACCGTATAACGTATTTGCAGTGTCGTACAGGGCACGTTGCGGGCTCGCACAAGAAACAAGGAACAAAACAGTAAGTATGGCTAGAATACGCTTCATCGCAGGTGTGATTATTAGGTCAAAAATATTGCAAAAAAAGGGCCGCATTTCTGCAGCCCTATAACTTTTTTACAACGACTTCAAACGCGCTTGCAGCGCCTTCTCGGAAATCGAAATTCCCTTGTCTTTGCAATATTGTTTTACCCTCGACAGGTCGCCTTTAAACAGCTTAATGGCTTGGTTAATACTACAAACTTTTCGCATGATGTTTGATTTTGTATTAACACTGATACCAATATAAGAAAACGCTAGTGATCTTTAACAATCTAGTTTTCAACAAGTTGTTTAAAAGTAGGTGGCTCATAACTGCGAAATAGGCTCTTTTTTTTAACTGTAATTCTTTCTTACATTAGTCATAACCAATTACCAAAAAACCAAGCCATGTCTTACGACAAGGACTATGATATCATTCATGAGGGGCTCTCTCAGCATGTTCAGTTAGAAACATCAGGAGACCAAGAAGCCTTGCGATCTCTTGCCAAGCGATTCTCCGTTCGGACCTTCAAAGAAGGTGATTCCCTGTGGGATTTAAGCACGAATTCTGGACAGTTGCATTTTATTTTATCCGGTGCCTTTGCGGAATATTTAATGGACGGTAGAGTATCGCATTTATTGAGGTTTTATTCAAAGAATGGATTTGCGTATTCCGAAGATCTTATTCTTTATTCTGCGCGTCCAGCATCATATGCCACATGTTTAGTAGAGGCACGTGTTGCATCAATCCCAGCAGGTGCTTTGGCAGAATATCTGATGAACGAGGAATTAGGAGGGAAGCTGTTGACAAGCCTCATCGAGTTGAGTATGACGGAATACCGCAATACCACCTATGAAATGTTGCAAACCAACGGTATTAACAGAATTCACGCTGCTATTCAGCAATTCCCCGATGTATTGGATTTGATACCCAGAAAAGAATTGGCGGACTATCTAGGAATTTCTAGAGCTTCATTATTTCGTTCCTTAAAGCAGATAGCAAATGGCTAAGTCTCTGGAACAATTGGTCTATGATTTTTTCCGTGGGTTACCGGCCTATACCACGGATATGGAGGATGCCGTCAAGGCCATTATCGAAAATTTCGACCAACCTTTGATTAAAAAGAAGGGGGCTATTCTTACGGAGCTAGCACCACCGAATAAGGACTTTTGGTTCCTTTGCGATGGATTTTTGAAGGAGATTTATAAAAATCCTTTTATGAATGAGGATGCGTTATTCAATTTCATTCCACCAGCGTCCATTTTCGTGAATGAGGATAGTTTATTCTACAATAAACGCCCACAGCATTATTACAAAGCATATACCGATGTTACCATCGCTTCATTGAGCAACGAAAAGTTTCAGGAGTTGAAGAACAAGTATCCTGCAATTATTAAGTTGTACCTCAGTGGTACGGCAGAAATACAGAAAAACCGTCGCTCCAGATTATTGATGCTCCGCATGTCCAACACCCAAGATAAAATTGATTGGGTGCGCGATCAACGAGGTGATTTATATAAGATTATGGATCGCGTTACACTGGCCCAATATATTGGGGTAAGTCGTGCAAGTTTATATCGTGCTTTTGATAAGAAGGGGAAATCCCAATTTTAACAAGCTCTGCGTCTCATTGATGCGTATTTTCGGAACGATGAAAGTGCGCCTACTACTTTTCTGTTTAACCATTTCTGGAATTCTCCGAGCTCAAGTTTCGGATACCACGGTGTTGCTGCCTTCTGTGACGGTAATGTATGAGGAGGATGAGGCCCAATTATTGTGGCGTAGGCTCTCTGAACATTGGGCACTTTACGAGAAGCAATCCTATGAAAGTGCCAAAATTTACAGCCGTCAATCTACTGCTTCGAACACAGTCGAGTTTGAACAAGTCTCCAATGTCTATCGCAGCCAAGAATCTTGGTATCAGGAGGTAATAGGATTTAAAGATTACGATAGGCCTACAGTTGATTTTGGGAGCAGTTTTAGTGCCGGGGCTACTTTTAGTTTTGATGGTGATTATGATTTTAGTGAAGGGTCGGATAAAGGAGTATTTTCAAAATATCCTTATTCTAAGTATGAAAAGCTACGTATCCGTCCCTTAAAGCGAATGGTGGATATTGAATATGCGCCATCACCGATAGTCGGTGTGATGGATCGTAATGCGTTCAATCATTATGACTTCCAGATCATTGCTAAATGGGAGAGTGATAGCAGTGAGCATGCCACCTTATTTTTCACTCCGCGGGACAATAGAGTGGGCTGGACTGGACAAGTTCAAGTGGATGTGCGGGATACTCGCATTGTAGAGTTTGAGGGTGCCATTGGTGAAATGGAAGTATTACAGCACTTCAGTACATCGAGTCTCTTTTTTGTAGAGCATCAAAAACTATCCTGGTCGAATGGTGCTTTTCAGGTTGAATATTGGGCTTCTGAAGTCAATTTGTTGCCGGAAATGGCAGATAAGCCTAGAAATTTGGTGGCGGTAATCCCAGATCAACAAGTGCAAGGCACAGACTTTTGGGCCCAGTACCGCCCGAAAGATGATAAGCTTGATGCATGGACCGCCCGTCAAGACAGTATCATTCGTTACTTGAATTCAGATGAGTATTTGGATAGCGCCGATGCTGTTTACAACGAGTTCCATTGGTACGAGCCATTGGTCAGCGGAGTAGGATACCGAAAACGAAGTGCCGGCACACATTTTTTCTACAGCCCATTAATAGGGCAATTCAATGCTTTTGGAGTAGGGGGCTGGCGCTGGACACCTTTCGCTTTTGGCACGAAAAGATTCGAGAACGATCAAATGCTGAGTATTACGGGCCGATTAAACTATGGCCTGACAAATGCAGATACCAAAGGTACCCTCGGGGCAACCTATACTTATGCACCTCTGAGGAATGCCTCATGGACGGTGAACGTCGGAAATGATTACCAACAGATTACTCAAAGCGTTGACCTCACAGGCTTATTTGCTAGAAGTAACTTCATTGAAAAAACCTTTACAGAAGTGTACCACCGATTCGAATGGTTTAATGGGTTCTATACTCGTTTAGGTTTTGAATACAGCAAAAGGGAAAGCATTGAAAACCTTGATTTAGGCAATGACATCTTCGGCTCACTCACGCCGCCTCAAACGTTTGAAACCTATACCGTAGGGCAGGTGAGTGCTGAAATACTCATCCGACCGTATCAGCGGTATTATCTGAAAGGCAGACAAAAGATAGTGTTGAGCTCCAAATGGCCAGATTTCAGAATAGTCTTTAAACAGGGCATCCCAAATTTGCTAAACTCTGATGTGCGTTATAGTAAATACGAGTTCATTGTAGAAGACTATGTACCTTCAAATCGTCTAGGGTTTAGCCATTATCGTGTGGCCTCCGGTGGATTCTTGAATGATCCGTCGACCGTGAGATTCATCGAATACAAATGGTTCCGTGGCGGCGATTATTTCTTGTACACACATCCTCTGTATACTTTCCAGAACCTACCGGAGACCTTTGCAACGCCCGAGGTTTATTTTATGGCCAATGCCACCCATCATTTCGAGGGCTTCTTGTTGAACAGAGTGCCTTTGATTAGAAGATTAAAGCTCAATGTGGCGATGGGAGCCTCTATGTTATCGATCCCTTCTCGTAGTCTGATGCACCTCGAAACCTATGTTGGGGCAGAGCGCAAGATGAAACTTTGGGACCAAAAGGTGAGATGGGGAATGTATTACGGTCTATTGCCTAATGATATGAACCCAGGGTACCGTATTAAGATTGGGATGGATTTCAAAGACACCTTCTTGGATCGATGGAATTTTTAGTCTCATAATTGAATAATTACAAGAAATATATACCGATTTAAGTCCTATTTATAGTGTATATCTACGTATTGTGAATAATGTCATTGAAATTCAGAAGATGAGCTTATTTTAGGTTTGAACTATGAGATACGCATTAGGTATAATTAGATTGTTGGGGGTATTAGTGGTTATACTCATGGGAGTATTCAGTTTAGCCTTGACATTTCCTTTCGGTGGTAGAATCATTGCACACAAGATATTTATGAGTATCAGATGGGCCTTACTTTGGATCGTAGGTGTAAAAGTTCATGGTCCAAAGTTCAATAAAATTGGTCCAGGTATTCTTATGGCCAACCATCGCTCGTATTTGGATGTATTGTTCGTCCCTACTTCAGACCTCTTTACTATCGTTGGTAAAGTTGAGGTGCGCTCTTGGCCACTCATTGGTTGGGCGGCACGCGCATTAGATCCCATTTGGGTAAAGCGTGAAAACAAACAGAGTAGAACTCAAACTAGGCATGATATTATCAAGGCCATAAAAGATGGGAAAACCATCGTATTATTTCCGGAGGGAACTTCTGGTGAAGGACCCTTATTACTACCGCTGAAACCTGCGATGTTTTATGAAGCAGCTCGTCATGATTTTGGTATCTATCAATGGAGTATTCACTTTGATTCTGCAAAAACTGGATATCCACCAGGAATTGGATTCATTAATCACTTGTGGGCCGTTTGCTCAGAGCCTAGGATTAATGCGTATGTGACGGTTCGTCAAGAGCCATTGCAAATGTCTGATGGAGATGCCCTAATTGAGGAGGCGAGTCGTTGGTGGGATGCGGAATTACGTCGAACAGCTACTGAGAATCCAGCGCGTCACATAGGATATTGGCCTGATGAGCGAGATTATTCAATAGCTACTCGCTTAACTTCCCCTTCGTAAAAGGGAAGGCAAACCTATTCATATACGCACCAACGGATTTTTCTGAGCTACTCAAAGCAACACGCTGCTTTGGAGGGATACTGTCGCTGATGCGCTGCGTGAATGAAATGGCGCCTACTTTCAAGAGTTGATCTGCCTCGTCTAATACCAGAGTTTGTACCGAAGCGCTATTGAAGCCTTCAATATTCAATAATTCATTGAGGCGTTTTGGTGTGGCAATCACCACATCTGCGCCGAAATAAATATCTTCTTTCTGTTGCTGGATTTTCGGGCCTTCGTAGGCCGTCCAAACTCTTAGGTCAGTATGTCCGCCTAGGTTCTCGAAGAGTTCAAAATAAGCATCGGCAATTTCAGACGTGGGTACAAGAATCAGCGCGCGAGCGACATCTTCGTAACTCTCTTTCAAGCTGTGAATGATCGTAGCCGCCACGGCAATGCGAAGTTCTTCGGCATTTTCATGCAGGTACCAGTGGTTTTGTCCACTCTTGAGACTACTGACCAACGTGCGCTGTGCCTTGCTGAAAGGCAGAAGCGCTGCGGCTTCTAACGATTCCAATACTTCTTGTTGTAGTTTGAGTTTGGCCATTTGCTCAAGTTTTATGCAAAACTAAGGGCTACTTAACAAATGCGAGGATAATCAGTGGGCGGATTGTAAATTGATGCTTCAAATTTTTGAACATGAAAAAGATTTTCGTCGTACTCACACTCATTGTTGCCCTACCGGCAGTAGGTCAAAAATTAACCAAGATTGAACCGGCCTCATGGTGGCGAGGCATGGAACTCGATACCGTGGAGTTTATGGTCTATGGTAAAGATATTTCCGAGCTGACCGCAGTAGGAAAGGAATTGATGGTCATTGGTTCCACGGCATTGGAAAGCCCAAACTATTTGTTTGTGGAGGTCGTCATTGCAGATGATACCCGCATAGGGAAACACAAGTTGCTCTTTAAAGACCAAAAGGGCCGTCAGAAAGGAACCTTGGCCATTGAGGTCTTGGAGCGCGAGGAAGGATCTGCAAAACGTAAAGGCTTCAGCTCAGCGGACTTCATTTACCTGATCACCCCAGATCGTTTCAGAAATGGCGATCCTTCCAATGACCAAGTAAAAGGAATGTTGGAAGGTCCGGACCGTAAATTTATCGGTGGAAGACACGGAGGTGATTTGGCGGGGATAATTGAGAGCTTGGATTATTTCGAGAAAATGGGCATTTCTAGCTTGTGGTTGAATCCTTTACTCGAGAATAATATGGAGACCTACAGCTACCATGGGTATGCCATGACGGATTTGTACAATGTGGATCCACGCTATGGGACGAATGAGCAATACAAGGAATTGGCCGATAAGGCTAAGGAAAGAGGAATTGGGATTATCATGGACCAAGTGGCGAATCACATCGGAAGCTTGCACCCGTGGATGAGTGATTTACCTTGTGAGGACTGGGTGAATCAATGGCCGGAGTTCACTCAGACGAACCACATGAAAGTCAGCAGGTTCGATCCACACGGAGCCGAAGTCGACCGCAAGCAATTCACAGACGGATGGTTTGTGGAGACCATGCCGGATTTGAATCAGCGCAACGAGAAATTGGCCCGATACCTTATTCAAAATTCCATCTGGTGGGTGGAATATTTAGGACTGCACGGCATTCGAATGGATACCTGGCCTTATCCGGACAAGCAATTCTTGGCGGATTGGACCAAGGCCATACTCGACGAATACCCGAATTTCAATATTGTTGGGGAGGAATGGGTCAGCGATCCATCGTTGATCAGCTATTGGCAGGCGGGAACGGCGAAGATGGACGACTACACAACCTATTTGCCGAGCATCATGGACTTCCCACTGCAAAGTGCCGTGGTTGATGGATTGATGGGCGAAGCGACTTGGCGCAGCAGTATGACCAAGATTTACGAAAGCTTGGCCAATGATTATATGTACGGGGACCTCAATAACATCATGAT
>CALDGA010000047.1 GCA_937942085.1 uncultured Flavobacteriales bacterium | reverse complement strand
TTCCCCCAGGATCAGAGGAGGGAAAGACTGCTCCTGGCCCTGGACCGGATCCGCGACCGGTTCGGGGAGGAGGCAGTGGTGCCCGCCTCCACCCTGGTCTCCCGGCTCCTTGTCGGTGCCACCGGCGGCATGGGCCGCCATAAGGAGTTGTCTTGGGAGCTGCGTAAACATGTCTAACCGTTCAACAAAAAACACGTAAGGCCCTAGAAGCGACGCTACCGAAACACTGAGAGATGCCGCTTAACGGCAGAGCTCCTTTAACCGTCCCAGGAGTTTTTTGAACCAGCCTTGAAGTTCTCCGAACCTCTTGGTAACAGGAATTTTAAGGGACCGATGGCCCCTTCGGTGACAGTTTCAACGAGACAACCTGAGGGGTTGCCTCTCGTAGTGGTGTGTTCATTGTGTCTGAGCAACATGGTGGCTTCCCATCAACGCTTCCGCAAAGCCCCGCAACCAACGCCCTTCCAGCCGCTCGTTCAAGCACCAGATATAACAGCTTCTCCACTGCCTCCTCACCCCAGAATACCTTCACCACCTTCGTTCGACGCCTCACTTCCTTGCTCACGCGCTCCAGCTGGTTTGTGGTATAGAGGTATCTCCTTATGGGCTTGGGATGACGCAGGAACGCCAGAAGCGCATAAGCCTTGATTTCCCAGCGGGCCGCCACCTGAGGACAGATCGTTCCTCAACGCTCTCGGAGTTTCCGGAGCGCTTCTTTCCCCTCTCCTTCCGCCCGGTATACGGCCTTCAGGCCCTGGGCGAGGGCCTTCCGATCATTCTTCCCCGCCTTGTTGGGGGCATTGCGTACGACGTGAAGCCCACAAAGCTGCCAATCCGCTTCGGGAAAGATTTTTCGGATCGCTTCCTCTAGACCGGGGAGATCATCGGGGATAAAAATCCTCACCCTTTTCACGCCCCGCGGCCAAAGGCCATCGAGCCCGTCCTCCCAGTCCTTGACGCTCTCCCCCTCAGCCCTGGACAGCCAGAAACCCAGGGTCTCCCGCCGTCCATCAGGCTTGATCCCCAGAGCGATGTACACTGGCTCCTTTGCACTTTGTCCTCGGCAGACCGAAAAGGAATGTTCCGTCCAGGAACACTGCGCAATACTCCTGGTCCAAAGGACGCTCCCGCCGAGCGCGCACCACCCCTTCTACTACCTCGGTGAGGCGCGAGATGCTCCGGGGCGAGGAAAACGCGCCATAGATTCCTTCGAGGAAGCGGGTGATGGCGCGAGTGCTCACTCCGGCGGTGTACAGAGCAAGGATGGCCTTTGAGAGTTCCAGGGAGGTGCGACGCCGGTAAGGGAGGATCTTGGGATGGAATTCTCCTTCCCGCACGCGGGGGATACCCAGGTCCTCCGCAGGGCCAACGAGGATCAGGAGATCCCGCGTGGGGTAGCCGTTAGCCTTGGTAGGGGGCTCTTTCAAGGTCCATGGCCCGCTCCTCGCGCCTGATGCTCTCCAAAAGACCCTTTACCATGGCCTTGATCCGCTCTTCCACCTTTTGCGATCTTTTCGCGGGTTTTGACCGCTATAGGGGCCTTCCCTTCTTTCTATTCGCGCTTTTCTGGGAAGGCTACCATGCCGCCTCGCGGACACACTTCCCGAGACACTACCCCTCCTTGACTACACGAACGATCTGTGATATATTAGTAATGTAGGCGCATATGTCGAAGAATAGGGGGAAGCGGTTGAATAAGTCGGTGAACAAAGCCCTGGCCGTCTTAAGTGTTTTCCAACTTCAAAATGGGCAGCTCAGTGCTACTGAGGTTGCAAAGATTTTGAGGATCCCGCTGGGGTCCTTGTATCCTATTCTGCATTCTCTCGAGCTCCACGGGTATCTGAGTCGTGATGGGAGTAAGCGCTACAGCCTTGGGTATAAATTCCTTGAACATGCTAATATCATCCTACGACAAAATAATTTATATACTCAAGCTAAACCTTTTCTTCGCAAGTTAGCATCTACCTACTCAGTCAATGCACACCTTGGGGTCCTCTACGAACAGAAAGTGCTTTATCTATATCGCGAGGTGGGAGGTAATAATGTAGTTATTGGAGAAATTATCGGGTGGAAAGAACCCGCGTATTGTACTGCGATTGGTAAGGTGCTACTTGCGTATCTACCATCTCATGAACTGGAGGAATATCTGGCGCGGGAGCAGTTTATCGCCTTCACACCAAATACTATTGTAGAACCAAGGGAGTTGCGTCGTGAACTAAAGCGAATTCGGCAAGATGGATTTGCGATAAGCGACGAAGAAGCCCACGAGGGTGTCGTGGGCGTGGCTGCTCCAATAATGGATATTCACGACCAGGTACGGGCAGCTATTAGCATTTCCGTCCTGAAAACAAGATTTCGCAAAGAACGAGATGAATTGGTGGCTGCTGTAAAAAAGACGGCTTTCCTCATCTCCAAAGGGACGGGTGCTGTAGATCAGAAAGGGGGGTGATTTAAGATGAATGAATAAACATGGGACGGCGGGGATTCTTGACAAACTTTCAAAGGAGGTGGTTTAGATGTTGCTAAATAAATGGGCAAAATGGTTTGGCTTGGTTATGGTAGCTTTTTTGGTTGGGGTGCCGGTTTTTGCGGTATCTCAAGCCGAGGAGCTACCCGAGTATACCCTACTTGGCCAGTATAAGAAAGCGCCGCCTTACAAGATCGGCTTCTCACAACATCTCTCGGGCATTGACTGGACAACTCAGTGGCAGCGAGAGTTCGAACTCCAAGCGGAGATGTACAAGAAGGCGGGGATCATTTCTGAGTACTACATTGTCAGCTGTATGGGAGACCCTTCCAAGCAGATCGCAGACATTGAAGATCTATTAGCGAAAGGAGTTGACGCACTAATCATCTCTCCTTCTTCACCGACCGCGTTGATCCCTCTTATTGATCGAATCTATGATGAGGGAAAAATCCCAGTTATTATCACTCATGCTCCATATGACGGGCACAAGTATTCGGCCATGATTATGAGTGATGATTATGACTTCGGACGTAAAGGTGCCATGTGGCTCGTGGAGAAACTGACCGAGAAGTACGGAAAACCCAAGGGCAAGATTATCGTGCTAGAGGGAATTCCCGGCGCAGGCTGCAATGAGGCTCGATGGACACGGGGAGCAAAGCCGATATTTGAGCAATATCCCGAAATTCAGATCGTCGGCATAGGGGCTGGTGACTGGGACTACGCCAAGGCAAAGGCGGTAGCGGAGAGTCTAGTGGCAGCTAACCCAGAGATCGATGGCGTGTGGACAGCCGGTGGACAGATGACTTTGGCCGTATTGGATGTATTCCTTGAGATGGGACGTCCGTTAGTTCCTATGGTAGGCGAGGATTATAACGGCTTACTCAAGAAATGGATCCAATACAAGGCTCAAGGCTTTGACACGATCGCTCCCTGCAAGCCCACTTGGGACTCTCGTATGGCCCTCGATATAGCGATTTATCTGCTGCGAGGGATGACAGTAAAGCGGTACCAAGTTTACGAGACCCCTTACATCACATGGGAGACCGTCCATAAGTATGTCCGTCCCGAGTTGCCAGACTACATTTGGGCGAATACGAGCCTCACCGATGAGGAGCTGAGGGAACTCTTCGGCCTTAAGAAGTAAAAATTGCAGGGCCCATGTTACTTTAAGTAACATGGGCCCTGTTTTTCATCTATGCCAGCAGAAGAGATTGTGCAGATGAAGAAGGTCTCCAAGGCCTTTCCAGGTATTCAGGCCTTGAAGGAAGTTACCTTTAGCTGTTATCAGGGTGAGATCCACGCCTTGGTTGGCGAGAATGGAGCTGGTAAGTCCACAATGATTAAGATTTTAGGAGGGGTCTTTCCTCCTGATAAAGGGGAGATCGTGGTCAAGGGCAGACTTTGCCACTTTAAGTCTCCCTCTGACGCACAGCGTCTGGGCATTGGAGTGGTACATCAAGAGTTCAGTTTAGTACCCTATATCTCTGTTGCAGAGAACCTGTTCCTCGGTATGGAAAAACGTTACAGCAAGCGCCGCTTTTGGTTCCACGCTGCAAACCTCTGCCGACGAGCTGAGGAAGTGCTAAGCTCTTTGGGTTTGGAAATCGATCCGCGGGCTCTCGTGTGCGAGCTCGGCCCGGCTCAGCAGAAATGGGTGGAGATTGCGAAGGCGCTCTTAAGGAAGCCGGAGGTTCTTATATTGGACGAACCCACTGCCCCTTTCTCAAATCAGGAAGTCAGCCACTTGTTTCACCTTCTTAGAGAGTTAAAAAGAGAGGGCACCACAGTAGTGTATATCTCCCATCGCTTAGACGAGCTCCCTCAAATTGCTGACCGTGTGACCGTGTTGAAGGACGGTGAAAAGGTGGGTACATACGCCATTAACGAGATCACAGAAGATGAGCTAATTTTAAGAATGACTGGCCGTAAATTGGGTGAGTTATTTCCACCAAAAAGGAAGCGCACCAGAAGAAATAAAATCCTAGAAATTAGGAACCTGTGCTTAGACGACATCTTAAGAGATATAAATTTGGATTTATATGAAGGAGAAATCTTAGGCATCGGCGGACTTAAAGGACATGGCCAGGATATACTCTTAAGAACCATCTTTGGCGTTTATCCCCTCAATCGTGGTGAGATCCGTGTTTACGGTAAGAAGGCACAAATTCGCTCCCCTCGCGATGCATGCCGGCTTGGTATCGCTCTAGTGACTGATCGGAAGGAAGTAGAAGGTTTGTGCATGGTGCTACCAATTCGTCACAATATGGCGTTGCCCACCCTACATCAAAGACAAGTCTTAGGTTTTATCCAGATGAAAAAAGAAACTCGTGATCTTCACAGTATGGCAAATGCCCTCGCCATTCATGCCCCCTCCCTGGGTCAAAGAGTGAGGCAGTTGAGCGGGGGTAACAAACAGAAGGTCGTTATTGGTAAGTGGTTACTCACAGATCCTAGGATTATATTGGCCATTGATCCTACCGCGGGAATTGATGTGGCCACAAAACAGCAACTATATCATCTGTTTCGAAGATTGGCTGACGAAGGGAATAAGAGCATTATCCTGGTCTCCAGCGAAATGAAGGAACTATTAGGATTGTGCGATCGCATCGTTGTCATGCGGGAAGGAGGCATTGTTGCAGAATTCGGTTCGGATGAAGCCACAGAGGAAAATATTTTGCGCGCAGCCATAGGGGTGCGTCGTTAGCCAACCATGAAGCTTCTTAGCCGTTTGAGTAGACGGAGATTTGTCGGCTTCTTTTTACTGTTGGGTTTGATGATCACGCTTTCTATCGAGTTACCTCAATTTTATGCAGCACAAAACCTCTCCAACCTATTGTTGAGAGCTGTCCCTCTGCTTTGCGTTGCCTTGGGGCAGATGATCGTGATCTTGATTGCGGGCATCGATCTATCAGTAGGAGCTACTTTGTCCCTGGCCACTGCAATTGCATCCCACCTGATGGTCCGCAGCATTCCGTTGGCTATTCTTTCCATCCTGGCAGCCGGGATGTTCATCGGTTTGATCAACGGTCTTGGCGCGGTCAAGGCAAAAATCAATCCCTTCGTGATGACTTTTGGCACATCGTCAGTACTCAATGGGGTAACCTTATACATCCGCCCTAGCCCTGGTGGTTACATTCCGAGAGTCTATGTAAACACGATTCTTGCCTACTGGGGTTCTGTCCCCGTCGGGCCTTTGTTTATTCTTTGTCTGGTCTTAATCGTAGGTTTTTGGCTACTCTACAAGACCACATATGGGCGTCATCTTTACGCTGTAGGCGGCAACGAAGAGGCAGCGCGACTCGCCGGGATCAACGTGGCTGTATGCAAGATCTTGGCATATATCGTTTGCGGACTCTTCGCTTCACTAGCCGGCTTATATATGACGGCCAGGATCGCTTCCGGTGATCCAGCAGTAGGAGGAACATTCGTTCTTGACTCCATCGGTGCGGTGGCTGTTGGAGGAACGGCACTTACCGGAGGCAGGGGGACTTTATGGGGTACGCTGTTCGGTGTGATCATTTTTTCTGTCTTGAGCAATATCTTTAATTTGCTCAACGTGAATATTTATTGGCAGTATGTCTTCAAGGGGTTGATCGTGATAGGCGTGGTGGGGTTTTCCCAGCTAAAGGAGAGGAAATGAACCAGAACAAAAATCATGTCCTTGCCCAAAGGATGAGGCTCGCAATGGTCCCTTTTATCCATAGGGTAAGAGCCATCCTGCAAAATAATGTCGTAGTGGTTTACCTTGCCCTTGGGTTAATGCTTGTCGTCGGGTGGATGTTAAGACCATATTCAGTAAGTCTTGCGAATCTGTCAAGTGTGCTCAGATGGTCCTCAATTTTGGGGACAGTAGCTATTGGTCAGACAGTGGTTGTGATTGCTGGAGGAATAGATGTCTCAGTGGGGATGATTGTTTTCTTGATTTACATCTTGGGTGCCGGGTTGATGCGAGAAGAAAACGCTCTAGCACTCCCTGTATTATTCATTTGCCTCGGTATCGGTGGAGGAATCGGGCTAGTAAATGGTTTAGGCGTTACCTTAGCCCGCATTCCACCCATCGTGATGACTCTTGGAATGAGTACAATCTTACCTGGCATCGCATGGCTATACTCCGGTGGGATCACGCGCGGGGGAGTGGCCCCTATAGTGAAACAAATTTGCCAAATGTCTTTAGGACGTTATATACCCTTTTCAACGGTTGTTTGGCTAGTCATTGCGTTGGCGTTTATCTTAATCATGCGAAGGACTACTTTAGGTCGAAAATTTTATGCTGTGGGAAGCAACCCTACAGCTGCATGGTTGTCTGGTGTTGATGTGAATCTTGTGGTTATTCTCTCCTATATAATTTCTGGGATGCTTTCCGCAGCTGCAGGGTTTTTGCTACTGGGATATTTGGGCATGGCTAACCTCCGCTTCACAGATATTTACACCTTAGGTTCTATTGCTGCTGTTGTAGTCGGTGGAACACCATTCTTTACCGGCATTGGCAGTATTGAGGGAACTGTCGCTGGCACAGTCATCATCCGTTTCCTTTATAATTTGCTGATCATGTTTCAGATCCCTGAAGCGGGCCGGATGATCGCTAACGGGCTAATTGTTATTCTCGTTGTTGCCTTATATAGTGTACGTCGGGGGAGATGAGGATGGAGAAAGAGCAGGTTATAGGAATCGATATTGGGACGAGTCGATGCCGCGCAATCCTTTTCGACATCACTGGCCGCGTGCTGGCTGAAGTGAATAGGACTTATCCCACCTTAACTCCATGCCCTGGCTGGCAAGAACAAGACCCCAACGCCGTACTTCAGGCTTTTCTGGAATGTTTAAAAGAAATCATCAAACAGGCGAATAGGAAGATGCTATTAGCTATAGGACTGAGCTCGTACCTCTTTAGTATCTTGCCTGTCGATAGAAAAGGCAGGCCCCTAGAGAGATGCTTAATCTGGACTGATATCCGAAGCCAAGAAGAAGCTAGAAGGATCCGTGAAGAAAGTGATCGCTTTGAACTTTACAATCATACAGGATGCCCTATACATCCAATGTTTCCTCTTTCAAAAATTCGCTGGTTTCGAGAGCAGCGGCCAGCCGTATTTCGCCGAGCCCATAAATTCATCTCAATGAAAGAATACATCGTCCATGAGGTGTTTGGGGAGTACATCGTAGACTGGTCAGTAGCCTCTGGCTCTGGCTTGTTTAACATTCACACTTTACAGTGGGACAAAGGAGCCCTCGAGCTAGCCGGCCTCGAGCCAAGCCAGCTCTCGGTGCCTGCGTCACCTTTGACCCGTCTTCCTACTATGAGACCCCAATATGCTGCTGAGCTAGGTCTGGCTGATTCGACCCCAACCTTTGTTCTAGGGGGTGCTGATGGCCTATTATCCAATATCGGTGCAGGAGCTGTTGGGCCGCACGAAGCAGACAACAGTGTTGGAACAGGAGGAGCTGCACGTGTTCTTGTTCCGGAGCCACGACTTGATAAGCATATGAGGACATTTTGCCTTGTGGCAGTACCAAAGCGTTGGGCAGTGGGGGGAGTCACTGCTGGAGGTCTGATTTATAACTGGTTCATTCAGGAGTTCTTGTCCGAGGAACGCCAAGTCGCCGAGAAACAAGGCATGAGTATCTACGAACTCCTTGAAAGATATGCACAATCAGTTCCTCCAGGGAGCGAGGGTTTGATTTTCCTGCCATTCCTTCTGGGCGCTCGAGCTCCTTCCTGGAATGCTGGCGCCCGTGGTGTGCTGTTTGGCTTGGGTTATCATCATGGAAAGAAGCACTTCGTCCGTGCTCTTATGGAAGGGGTGACTTACGATCGATTTAGCGCCTTCAAGGCGGTGGAAGAGGTCGTGGGCGGCATTAACTCGCTGCGTATATCTGGAGGATTTGTGCATTCCCCCACATGGACGCAGATCATGGCCGATATATATGGGAGGGAACTTCTTATTCCATCGGTCATTGAGACCAGTGCATTTGGCGCAGCGTTCGTGGCCATGCTTGCCATCGGACTAGCTGAAAGACTAGAAGATGTCCAGTCAATGGTGACTATTCAAAAAGTGATCTACCCGCATCCAGATGCCCACCAAATTTACGAGGAGGTTTTCGCTAAATACCAACGGCTGTACAGCAAAGTGGAAGACGCATTCGAGTAATCCTGGCAAATAAGGGGGTGAGGTGACAATGGCAAGGAGCAAAGCGTTGCCTCCGAGGGTCTCGATAGTTCAAACTCGTATTGCAGAATATAGTCAGATTAATATAGAGACCATGGTGCGAGAAGTGCTAGTCCCCTTAGGAGGAATAGACTCTTTCGTGGGCCCAGGTCAGCGTGTTTTCATCAAACCAAACGCTGTTTTTAATGCGCCAGCTATGTCGGGCGTTACTACAGAGCCCAAGATTGTCGGAGCCCTGGTACAGCTAGCCTTTGAAGCGGGAGCAAAGGAGGTTTTGGTCGGTGATGCCTCATGTAATGGAAGTAACAGTTATGAAGTGATGCGTGATCTAGGCCTAGTCAAAGAGGTCGAACAACGGGGGGGTAAGGTACTAGACCTGGACACTGTACCCTGTGCAAGTCTCAACATCCCAAACGGCAAGGCTGTGCGCCAGATAGAAGTCCCACAGCCACTCATGGAGGCCGATGTCATCATCAATGTTCCCAAGGCTAAAGTGCATATGATCGATGGCATCACATGCTGCATAAAGAACTGGGTGGGCATCATTCCGCAAAGACACCGGCTAGGCTATCACCAAATGCCGCGGTTGGTCCAGGTCATAACCGATATTATGCATCAACTTCCCCCTGCCCTCTGTGTGGTCGACGCGCTTGTTATTGGCGAGGGGGAAGGGCCTCTCAACGTAGATCCACGGTTCTTGGGGCTTATCATTGCAGGGAATGATCCCGTAGCTACCGATGTCATTGTAGGAGAGCTTTTGGGATTCGAGAGTGATGAGCTAGCATTCGCTTGGGCGGCTCACTTAGAGGGTATAGGGGAAATCGATCGTAGTAAGATTCAAGTGTTTGGCCCTCCACTTAGTGACCTAAAGATTCGGGCTAGCCGACCAATACCGGCCATTTACAATCGTTTCCCATGTAACGTAGTCTTAGGAGGGGCTTGTTGGGGTTGTCTTACATGGTTTATCGGTACTGCAGTCACATGGCAGAAAGATGGTACATGGCAAAAGGTCACGACAGCGCTGGGAACACCAACGTTCCTAATAGGCTTCAACGCTGAGGATCCTGCCTTCGATGATCATTTGGCAGCAGGCCCATACTTTATTGTTGGAGACTGTGCACCAGATAAGTACAAACAAGACGAGAGGACAATCATCATCCCTGGTTGCCCGCCTGGACCTGCTTTACAAGAAGCGGTGTTACAGTTACTTGAAGGAGGAAATCATGACAAAAAAAAGAAGAATAGTTGATCTTTCATACGCTCTTGATGGGACTATGATGGTATACCCGGGCCTATCAAGGCCAATCCTGGAATGGCTGGCTACTTACCAACAAGATGGGCATTGGTCCTCCAGGCTGACGTTACCTGCGCATGTGGGCACCCACATCGACGCACCTAAGCACTTTATGCTTGACGGTGAATCCATAGATCAAGTAGCTTTAGAAAAGCTAGTTGGTGAAGCAGTGCTGGTTGACCTCTCACACCAGCAATTGAGAGCGATCTCTGCTGCACATCTCCAATCTTTCGAGGATAATATTCGCCAAGGGGATATCGTTATTTTGAACACCGGGACATACAAGAAATATAATAGCAAAGACTTCATTACGAGTTATCCATATTTAACCCTGGATGCGGCTGAATGGCTAGTAGAAAGGCGAATAGCATGTCTTGGCGTAGATATGATGGCCATCGACCCGCTGGGTAGCAAAGAGAGCCCAGCTCATCATGTCATCCTAGGAGCAGGTATTCCTATTGTAGAAAACCTTGCTCATCTAGATCAGCTGGACTCTCCTCGTTTCCTCTTTATTGCGTTACCCCTCAAAGTTACGGGGGGAGAAGGCGCGCCATGTCGCGCGATTGCGGTGATCGAAGAAGAATAACTCGACAAATAGATGAAGGAGGTTGAGATGATGCAGGAGGGAAAAAGGACACAAATAGGAGGAATAATCCCGCCTCTGGTTACAGCATTTGATAAGCATGGTAATTTCGATGAAAAGGCACAGCGTGAGATCGTCTCGTTTCTCATCGACAAGGTTCAGGGGCTTTATATATGCGGGACCTACGGATCAGGTCCATTAATGGATGTACTGGAGCGAAAAAGGGTGGCCGAAGTTGTCATCGATGAGGTTGCGGGGAGGATTCCGGTTATTGTGCATGTTGGCGCTGCATCGACCTCGTCGGTGGTCGAACTCGCGAAGCATGCAGAGAGGACCGGCGCCACTGCTGTCGCAGCTGTGCCTCCAATTTACTATGGATTCAACGAACCAGAGGTCGAACGACACTTTAAGGTCTTAGTTGATGCTGTTTCCATTCCTGTTTTTGTCTATAATAACCCTAAGACAACCGGCGTCTCGATATCGGCGGATTTTCTCAACCGTCTTGCCGAGATAGGTATCTCAGGTGTAAAGGACTCGAGTTTCGATATCTTAACTTTTTATAGCTACCTTCGAAAGGTCAAGAAGGATGGCTTCATCCCGATTATAGGAACAGAGGCGCTAATACTTCCAGCCGTTGCAATGGGGGCACATGGAGCGGTACCCGGTCTAGGTAATGTTTTCCCGGAACCGGTTATTGAGTTGTTTAATCTGGTCAAGAAAGGTGACATAGAGAAGGCCAGAGCCCTTCAGATCAAAGTGCTAGCGATGCGAGACATTATGCATTATGGCCCAACTATACCTATGATCCACGCATTACTCCGTCAAAGGGGAGTCAATGCAGGATACCCACGACTTCCCTTTGTCCTGCCGGAAGAAGGGTTGGTAAACAGAGCGCTTGCCGACCTCAAGAGGATGGGCATTTCACTTTAGCAATCAAAGGGGACACTATGCGGAAAGTCCTGGTGGTCTCGCGTTCTTTTGGCCAAGTAGTCAGCATAGGGGAAGAGATCCTGGTCAAGAATCGCTGGGAAGTCCGGTACGTTAGGGATGAGGAAAGGCCGCTCGATGGGCCCAAGTTAGCTAAGATCGTTGCACGTGAAAATCCAGATGCGATTATCTGTGGTGTGGAACCGATTACCGCAGAGGTGTTGAGGGCCTCGGACAAGTTGCGCATGGTGATGAAGCATGGTGTGGGAATCGATAATATCGACCTCAATGCCGCGACTGCGCAAGGAATCGTTGTGGCTAACGTGCCTCAGGCAAACAGTGAGGCTGTGGCTGATTTGACGATCGCACTAATGCTAATGCTCTTACGATCTCTTTATGAAGCGGTCAGCTCTACAAAAGCTGGTGGTTGGAATCGCTACATTGGGCACGAACTTGGAAAGATGACAGTTGGCGTCATTGGGACAGGGAAGATCGGGACTGAGGTCATAAAGCGTCTACAAGGATTTGGAGCAACAATCTTAGCATATGACATAGCTCCTAATCCTGATTTAATATCTAAGTATGGAGTGCGTTATGTGACGCTAGAAGAGCTTCTTGAGACGGCTGATATTGTCACTTTACATTTACCGCTGACAGAGGATACGAGAGGGATGATAGGCGTCAATGAGCTTAAACGGATGAAGAAGTCTGCCTATTTGATTAATACGTCCCGCGCGGAAATAGTAGATGAAGATGCCCTCTATGTCCATTTGAAAACGCGCCAAATTGCTGGCGCTGCCCTTGATGTTTTCTCAAGAGAACCTCCTGGACCAAGCCCTCTCCTCCAACTGGATAATGTCCTTCCCACTCCACATATCGGTGCTTATACTGTAGAAGCGATAGACCGTATGGACCGCATATGTGCAGAGACTATTATAGCTGTGTTTCAAGGGGAATGCCCTCCAAACGTTTTAAATCCTATAGCTTATTTTAACAACCTAGCGAAGTGGCCCAGTTAAACGACAAAAATAGGGCTATTTCAGAACTGTTACGGTGGCAATGATGGGAGTATATCGCTTTCGACTGCCGCAATCGGCCGAAGGCGCATGTAGATGTCCATGGCCACTCCCTCGAGTTCCCTGGGCTCGAAGGTCTCAGCCAGCTCGGTGAGTTTTCTCTCCACGAGCTCCAGATTCTCCCCGAACTTCTGGGCCAGGTAACGCCGGGCGCTCTCCGGGCTCACCGGGGAAGTTCCGGAAAGGGCGCGAACGCCCTTCTCCGTGCGGACAACAGGGATCAAGCGGTCCAGGAACTCCAGGTACTCCGCCCCTCTTGTCTCCCGCTCAGCGCGGACTGCCTCCCGTTCCGTCTCCGGTCTAGGCTGAGA
>CALDGA010000046.1 GCA_937942085.1 uncultured Flavobacteriales bacterium | reverse complement strand
CCATGTCGTGCCATTCCACCTATGCACTTGCCCAACAAAATTTCCATCTTGAAACTTAACATCCGTGCGAAGGTTGACATTATCGTCCACTGCTTTCAGTGGACGGCGGATATTCAGCGTTGACCGTTGAGGCAATGCTGTGCCTTCATCCTGCACTGTCGTATACCCGCCACCACCTGAACCACCACCGCCTGACTCCAAATCAACAATTGTCCCATCGGATTTCTTCGCATAAAGTTTGTTATCCACATCGTTGGCGAACAGCGAAATGAAGCCCGCTGGAGGGTTAGGCACATCGGCGGGTTGTCGTCGCTGCAATATCAATTCACCATACAGCATTAACTTCTCCAAAAGCCGCAGGATAATTTGTGCCATCTTTTGTCACCTCGTCGCTGCAATAGCGACGACCGCAACTGTCGTCCCCGCTGGCGGTGGTGATGCGTTGGAGGGCAGTGTAACTGCAAAGCGGATATAAGGGGAATTGTCCCCTGTAGTTGATGCATAAGAGTTGTTACTCAAAGTCGCAATGTCCACCCACTTCACACCATCAATACTGCGTTGCACCTTCACCGTTACACCGCTGTAAAGGTCAGTCAGTTGGTAAGAACGAACGAAAGCCTTCATCGGGATGCGAACCTTTGGATCACCTTGGAAGGTCGGGAAATAGGTGCTACCGTCCCATGAGTCTGTGCTTTCCGTTTTGACTTCAAAGACATACACATGTGCACCTTGTCCAATGATTTCGTTTGGCGCTGCCCTTAACTCCAATTTCATTGGCTTTTCACCTCGCTTCACTCCTATTTTCCATCCCCAACAAGTAACGGCAGGGCTTATCCATATTGCAGGACGATGATGTGATAATTAAAATGGAGTTGACAATTTCTTTGAAGGAGAGGGAACATGTGCGGCGCAAAGGTAAATCAGGCTACAAAAGGCTCGTAGATGCCTTGTTGCGCGGGAAAGAAGAAAGACTCCCCAAAAAGCGAATGGATTTATCGGACTTGGAAGAGATCAGAAGAAGCCACTTTTTCGTCCCCTGCAGGATATCCCTTGAGGAACTTGAAAGGCAGGAACTGTCAGAAGGAGAACCATCAAAGCAAGTCCCCTCCGTTCCCTTCCCCATTGAGGACATTGAAATCGCTGACACGATACAGACCTTCATGCGTCTCTATCGTCCATCCCCACTGCAACAAACCATCCTTCAACTCTTCCTACAAGGCGATTCCTTGAAATCCATCGCAAAAGAGTTGAATTTACCCTTCAAAACTGTTTTCAACGAGTTTGATTTGCTAATTCAGTCGTGGAGATTTGTCGCCACTCAGTTCAACATCCCACCACCAATTACCTTAAAAGAGCGCAAATTTTCTTTGGAGGTTGAAAGAATTGCGATGAAGATGGGTTTCGTGTTGCAGGGTAGACCTGTTTTAGCCAAATCGCCAGAACAGCACTGCGTCCTTCAATACGACGGTGAAAAGTGGGTCGCAAAGTCGCCGAGGGAACTTTTTAAACCTTACGCCGTCCCTGTGAAAGAATTGTCGCCTAACTCGGATGCAAAAGAGATGAAAGAGAAAATCAACGAAATAATCAGGGCACTTAAAAAGGTCGGTATTTTCGTTGAAGAGGGGGAAAGTTCATGTTGACGAAAACTCAAAAACAATTCCTGCACTCCTTCCTAAACGCCATTGAGTTCCGATTCACCATAAATACAGACACACTCGTCGGTTACATCGTCATCCAAGGGACACCCGATGAATTGACGCAATTTTTGAACGAACTCAGAAAAATCAACGACTGCTTGGCAGAAGAACTCTCCACAGAAAACCCCGTCAAGGAGGTCATATGGGAAAATGAAAAAGTGGATTCAAGCGGCAATTAAACGACCAGGGCGAATCCGAAGACTTGCTGAAAGGCTTGGACTGATTAAACCAGGCGGTAAACTCACCACCACTGCTATCAACGCAATTATCAGAAGGGCTCAAGAGAAAGGAGATAGGTCCCTATTGAGCGCCGCTAACCTCGCAAAAAGGTTTGTCGCTGGTGACCTCGCCGCTCGGAGGAAGTAAACATGATGAATTTGGGTAGCCGACTCGGAATACTCGCAAGACAAACTTACAAAGTGCCGATGAGAATGTTCGGCGGAAGAAGAGGTGCTGTGCCCTATCGGTTAATGATGAGATTGCCCGCCGATTACCTCATGAAGGCTGTCAGACGCTTGTTGAGAAAAAGAAGGCGGAAAAAGTGAAGAGGTGAAAGTCTATGCTCAACGCCCTTAAAACGGTCGTCCAAAAAGTTAAAAGGTTCTTCAGGAAAGTGAATCGGCATCACCGACCAAAGAGAAAGTCGGATGCCGATGATGATGACTTGAAACTCGGCAAGTTCTTCAAAAATGTCGCCAAGGGGATAATTAAGGCTGCCCCCGTTGTCATGGCAGCGGGCGCTATAAGCCCAACGCTTTTTGGCTTGGTCGGACCCAAAACTGCGTTGGGGAAAATTTTATCGGCAGGTGGGAAATTGGGGAAAAGTTTGTTCACGACTAAAGGAAAATTTGACCCCAAAAAAGCAGCAATGGTAGCAGGTGGATTGTCGTTACTTGAAACAGCAAGACAACAAAGGAGAGCCGAAGACGCCCTCAACAGAGTGATGGCTCAACAATCTCAATATGCGTCGCAGTTGCTTCTCCCTTCAACTCAAATGGCAAACGCTTTGATGGGGACAATGGCGAGTTGGGCTGTTGATCCCTATCAAATCTTGAGCCTTTACGGAACACCTCAATTTTTCAATGCCGTTCCCCCATCCGTAAGGCAAGCCGCTTTGATGCGGTTAATGCAAGGTGGTGGGACAGGTGCACAAACCTTCTAACCTCGCAAAAGCACTCCGTGATGAGGCTAAGGAAGTAATCTATGAAGTCAGGAAAAATTTCCACCCGAAGTGGAAACGATTGTGGGAAATTTACAAGAACGGGCCTGAACCCCCTCCAGTGGGGCGCAAGGCTCATATGTCACTGCGCAACTTCATCATGCCGACAATAAAAATCAAAAACGGTTCACTGACCATCAACTTCCCAGATTTTTGGGTCCTCAGCCCAAACATTTCACCCCTCATGCAAGCGACAATTAGAAGTTGGTTGAGTTTCTGGTGGCGAAAAGCAAAGGTGCAACCAGAAATCCGATACGCCGATTTGTATCGCTGGATTATCGGCTGGAGCGCCGTCCGAGTCAATTGGGAAATCGCTATCAACCCCTACGCAGAAAATGAAGATGACCCAGCCTCCGCAATCGCTTGGGAAATGCCAACAGTGCGCTTCATAAGCCCCTTCCAGTTCTTCTACGACCCCGATATCCCTGTCCCAGACCTTCAATATGCCCGCTGGTGTGCGGAAATCCTTTATTTGCGAAAGGAAGTCGTTGAAAGTTTGCCCTACCGCGATGTGCGCAACTTGCCACCAACTCATTCAGGAGTATCATGGACATCAGCACAAGAACCAGCAGGTATGCGACGAAATATCGGTAAAGGAGAGTATCTTGAAATTTGGGATATCTGGGACAAAGAAAACCGCTTGAGAATTCTTTGCACACCAGCCGATGAAGAAAGGGTCATCCTTGAAGAAGAACTTGAAAACCCCATCTTCCCAGATGTCTTCCCTTACGAACTTTTAACAGGCGCTATCGTCCCCGATGAACCTTTCCCTATCGGCGATGTTGAACTTTTAGCCGACCCGAACAGGGAAATCAACTTCGTAAGGTCTATCATCCTGAACTACGCAAAAAGGAGCCTCCCTCAGTTTCTGTATCGTAAGGGTGTCCTGACACAACAAGGCAAGCGGGCTATGGAAAGCGGTGAACTCTTGCAAGGCATTGAAGTTGATTACGAAGGACCCATCAACGACGCAATGGTTCCTGTCACACCAACTCCTTTACAGCAACACTACCTTTTGCTTGAACAAAGTGCAAGGGAAGACATGAACATTGTTTCAGGCATAACGGACTTTCACAGAGGAATTCCCTTGCCGACGCGACGGCAAGCAACAGAAGTCCATTACATTGCAGCGATGAGCGGAATTCAAGGGCAATCGGAACAGGCTCAATTTGAAGAGTTTTTGAGCAGAGTCGCAACCAAGTTCTACCATGTCCTGCGCACTCACTCCGATAAGGCTATCACCTTGCCAGTTACGACAGCATTGGGAACTCAAATGGTGACTATTCACCCGCAAGAATTACCCGATGATGTGCTCATTTACATAAGCGCTGGCAGCACAGCCTTCCAAGACAGGATTATGGAGCGGAGGGATTTGCTTGAACTTTTGCAATTGCTCGTCCCCCTCGGGCTGCCACCCATCGGATATATCCCCATCCTGAGAAGGCTGCTCTCCACCTTTAACTTGCACCCGATGGAAATTCAACAGGTAGAAGAGGCATTGCAAATGCTCACACAACAATTCATGATGCAGCAACTACAAGCCCAATTGCAGCAATCTCCGCAGCAAGAAGAAGTGATGGAAGAAGCACCTGAGCCAATGATGGAGGAAGCACCTGAAGCAACGGCATACGAGGAAATGGTCTAAGTCAACTGTTGTATATACAACAGTTGACTTGCAAAAAAATAACCCGCCCCCTCAAGCGAGGGAGCGGGTCTAAAGTCTCATCGTGAAGCCTTACACATCCTCAAACTCCATCACGACCCTCGCAATCCGCCTAAATCTCACGAAGCGGTAATAGCGTCCCGCTGCTTCCACCTCCGCTTTGTCTTTGTCCACCACTTCCATCTCCGCCCAAAGGGGCTTGATGCCCTTTTGGGTCAACTGGGCAATGACAGATAGCGGTGCCACAACCAAAATCTCGTCGGCACCGCTTTGCTGATAGCGCCGAATAATGTCATCGGCGCTATCAAAGGGGTTGGGGTCGGTGATGATTTCAACATCACCGAAGAGCCGTCGCAGTTCAGCAATTTGCGACGGCAATGGTTCGTGGCGCGACATCCAATACACTTTCTTCATACTTAACACCTCCTTAGCGCATCCCTGAACTCCCGCGCAGTCTGATAACGCTGCGCAGGATCAGGGTTTAATGCTTTTGCAAGGACTCTCGCAATGGCAGCATTGGTGGAATTGAGTTTTGGAAACTGGAATGGGTGATGACGAGGATCATCGTCAAATAGTAAGTGATACAAAGTTGCAGCGAGAGAGTAAATGTCTGACCGAGCATCGGTTTGAGACAGACCATACTGTTCAGGTGGGGCATAACCTTCCGTCCCGAACGCCTGAGTATCTGTAGGCGCACCGGGACGGTAGCGCCGCGCAATCCCGAAGTCAATCAATTTGAGAGATTGGGACTGCGCGGACTGCACTATGATGATATTGTCGGGTTTAATGTCTCGGTGAATGAGGTTCTTGGAATGGATGACCTCCAGAACCTCGCACATCACTTCCCCAACCCACAGCACAAACGGCTCTGGGCTGGGGATAAATTGTGACAGGGGTTTGCCGTCCACATACTCTTCAAGTATGTAGACGGCCTGCGTCGTCAATGCATCCCAACAATCGTAAATACGGACGATGTTGGGATGCGACAACGACGCTAA
>CALDGA010000045.1 GCA_937942085.1 uncultured Flavobacteriales bacterium | reverse complement strand
CGTGGGTTTCTCGTTTGGCGCAGAATTTCTATCGCATTGGAATGCCGAAGCAAATGTGGCCACACTCGTTTCCCCAGCCCCGCCTTTGCTGCTGCCCGCTGCAACATCCTCCACGCGTTGCAGCGGTGCAGGTTGAAAATTTTTTGACGGGGCTGGATGTTTTGTAATGAAACATACTGGAGCAACGCATCATACAGTTTCTCAGGAACATGGACCCATCGTTCTTTCCTTCCCTTTCCCTTAACCCTTATGGCACAAATCCCGTCCCACTTTACCAAATGGGATGGGGTTAAAGACAAGGCTTCACTGATGCGAAGCCCTGTCTGAAAGAGCAACTTCACTAACAGCCTGTTCCTCTCCCCATACCGCATCTCCGCTGCCGCCTCCTCCAGCGCCCTGACTTCCTCAGGGCGCAGGTAACTCACTGGTCGGATTTTGATCCTTCTCATTGTCTCTCACCTCCGCTCATAATTATATCCATACATGAACAAATTTCAACCCCGAAAACACCACTCCCTTTCAAAATCGCCCAAAATTGCGGGAAATCCGTTAAAACAGGTGGGGTTTTAAAAGAGGGAGATTACGCTTTCCTTCCAACGAACCCCATCCCGACCAATTGTCCCCACCGCTTCAATGCACTCTCCCACCCATCACCGAACCTTGCGTAATGGTCTCCCCGCTCCGTTTGAATGAGTTCAAAAATCTCCTTGACCTTTTTCTCTGCTTCTTGCAACTTATTAGCGTAGGCGGTAATTTCGCAGAGAGTTCCGTCCGTTCCCGCCATCACTAATTGTCCATCTTCTTTCTTGACATCTTGCCACCATATGTGCTTTAGGGCTTCGTCGGTTGCTTTCTTTGACAACCGAATTTTCGTCCCTCTCCAATCCTCTTTTATCCCTTTTGCCAATTCAACATCTTTTGGATCAGGATGCCAAGGTGCTGGTGGCACCCAAACCCTCACACCATATCCCCATCCACTCTTCAAACTCACGCTGACAGGTTCTCCATTTAATGCCTTGACAAAAATTTCCCCCAACTCACCTTCCAAAAGTTCCATGAATTCAAAGATGGCGGAGTAACCGAACCGACCACCGCAGAATTCAAGGAAGTAGGGAGTTTTGTCCTTGTGGCTGATGATGACATTTATGTCAACAGGTGCTGTCGCACTCCATCTCGCCATCCCTATCTCAAACTTTTTGTGAGTTTCGCTGAGCAATTTCGCGTTGGGGTAAATGGCTCTAACGGCACTTGTGGCACATCCAACATCTATCCCTACATTTCCTGTCGCTGACTTTTTCGTTTCCAAAGTGATGTTTGCTGTCCCTTCAATGGGTCTCCCGTAGGCATACCAAACTTCGCACGAAACTTCTGTCCCCTCAACGAATTCCTCCAAGACAAAGGGCGTGTTGGCAGGAAAGGCTTTGTCTTCCTTCAGAGATTGAAGGTATTCCACCAAATCGGATGAGTCGGGTTCTTCTGAAACGAAAGTTGCCCCCACATTGTTCTCTGGTTTGAAAACGAACCTTTTCTTCTTCGCTTTGATGAAGGCTATGGCTGCATCTAAGTTGGTAAATTCCGTTGTTGAGGGTATAGCGATCCCGACGGCTTGACAAAAATCCTTAGCAAATTTTCTGTCCAGTTCCAACTTCTCAAGCCAGACCGATGTTCCGAAGACTTTGAAGCCGAGTTGTCGCAATTGGTCAGCCAACTCACCGACCGTCCTGCAAATTTTCACGACCCGCACCGCTGGCTTCAAAACACCTACATGGTCAAAAACAATAAGGGTTTCCCTCTCCCTGTCCTTCATTAGCCAAGAGAGGGGCACTTTCTCAATCATCCCATCGTAACAACTTTCCATTTCCTTGAGCAAAATTGTCGCGTAAACTTCATGCCCTTCCTCTATGAGGCGTAAGGCGAGGGGCAAACCTGCTCCATCGTAACTTACCCACAAAAACTTTGCCATGTTCGTTCCCCAAAATAAGTTTCCTTTCTCCCAATGCAACCTTGCATTTTGTGTAGTGAAAATTGCAATGGTGATGAAAAATGGAGCAATACCAAGATTTGTTCCCAGAAAACCCTTCACCTGCGGGCGAAGGGGAAGGTGCAGGAGTAGAAGAGCAGGATGTTTCCACTGCTCCTGAGGGAGCATCTGCACCTTCAGAACAGTCTGCTGCGGCAGACCTTGAAGCCCTCCAACAACGCTTGGCTGAGTTGGAGAGGCGGTATGAAGCGGTGAAATGGGCTGAACCTTTGGCAAATTTGATCTACACCGACCCTGAACGGGCGAAACACGCTTTCAACCAAGTCATTGAACTGGCTCAAACGGTGCGTCCAACGGAAAGCGCGCAAGCAGAAACATCCGTAACGACATCACCATCCCTACAACAAATCAGTCAGTTGGTTCAAAACCCACCTGAAGAGTTGAATTGGGCTGATCCCTTAACGCAGACCTTGTGGCAAGGGCTCGTGGCACTCTACCAAGAAACAAAGTCCTTGCGCGAGGAACTTAAAAATGTGCACAATGTCAACAACCAGTTGATGCAGGAACTCTACCTCGCTGCTGTTGAAGAGACCTTTGACGAATTGGAGCAGAAATACGGTAAGTTTGACCGCAATGAAGTGATGAGGGTTATGGTTGAAAGGGGCATCGCAGATCCAGAAGACGCTTTCAAACTCGTCTACTTCGGCAGACTCAACCCGCCATCACCTAAAACGACATCGCCCGTTGCAAGGGTAACCAATTTGCCGACAAGGGGAACTCCTTCCTCCCGTGTCACCGCTTCAAAACCTGCCTCTCTATCCGAACTGGTCAATGCGGTGTTGGATCAATATGGCTTCAAGGAATGAAACCAAACACTGACGATGAGGTGAGAAGACGATGCCTACACCCTACACGATTAATTTTGACGACCTGTTCACTTCCACCCTTTACAACTTTGCAGAAAAGATGCTCGCCGACAACATAACGAGTGGCTCACCAGTTTTGCGCAGGTTGCAAGAGAAAGGAATGATTAGACCAGCGCCACAAACTGGTCCTTTCATCCCTGTTAGGGTCTTCTATGCTTTGAACCCGAACACGGGTTGGTTCGCTCCTTACGAAGAAGTGCCCGTCGCCCCTGACCAGAACACGACAACTGCCATCTACAATTACAGGAAGGCAGTCGCTTCCGTCGTCGTCGCTGGTGAAGAGGAGCGGGCAAACCAAGGGCGTGTCGCTGTCGCCAACCTAATTCAAGACAAACTTGAAATCACCCAGACCACTTTGAGGGAACGCATCTCGGAAGCCCTCTTCGCTACCACCCCTGCACCTAATGCCATTGAGAGCCTACCTTACTTGATTGACAACACCACCGTCGTAGGGCGCATCAACCCAGCAACGGACACTTGGTGGAGATCTTATGTTGATTCAACTTCTGGAACCATCAACTGGGCTTTGATCACGAAACTTATCACGAAGACGACTTTCGGCAACGAAAGACCCGACTTGATCATCGTCCACCCAGACCTTTGGGATTCATTGCACGGGCAACTTGTCCAACAACAGCGTTTCGTCAACGAAACGCAAGGTGAAGGCGGTTTCGTCGCAATGTTGTGGCAAGGGATTCCCGTCTACTTTGACAGTTTGATGCCGTCAGGCATGGTCTTGGCTATCAACTCCAACTACTTGCGTCTCTACCACCGATCAAAGCCTTTGTTCCAACCGACACCGATGCGTTACATTGAACGCCAAGATGTGCACCTTGCCACATTGCTCTTTGAGGGCAACTTGACAACTAACGCCCGTCGTTATCACGGCAAGTTAACTAACAAGACACCGTGATTTGGAGGTGAAGTTTAGATGCCAATTGCAAGTGGGACTAAAAGAACTATCACTGTGACAACCAGCGGGTCTCCACCAACGGCGACGATCTCTAAAGACACCCACCGCATGAAAGCCCTAAACTATGTGATTCCCGTGGTGAGAGGGACATCAGCGACAACCGTTGCCTACAATGTTGACGCCAACTTGAACATCACTATCTATACAGGCGCGGCAGCGACCGTAGAAGTGCACATCGGTTAAAGGAGGGGAAAATGGGTGCGGTATCGCTTGCCTGAAAAAGGCATCAGCCTTTACCCAGAAAATTGGGAAGTTGAAGTTTACCGTCCAAGAACCCATCAAGACCTACCTACATGCATAAAGGGGATTTTGTATCCACCCCTTTACGATGATGACGAGCCAGTTTATGCTTGCTGGCATAACCTTCGCAAACAAAGCGATACCGCACCTAAACCCCTCCACCCTCCCGCCGATTCTGTTATTGAAAGAATGTTCGGCGAAATCGCCCCAGCGGATTTTCAACCCAAAAACGATGAGATGGCTTCCTTCTACGCATCCCTCTACGCTAAAGAGGAAACCGCTCAAGAAGAACAAGAGGAGCCGAAGAAGAAAAAACGGAGGTCTGTGAAAGATGAATAGGGCAGAAATTAGAAACACAGTGCGCAACCTTTTGAGGGAACAATATGGTGAAAGCATCACCGATATCTACCTCAACGATTTAATCAACAGAGCCTACCAAGAAATCGCCAGAATAACCAGTTGCTTCAGATCCGAAAGCCCTGTCACATCAGATTCCAATGGGTTCGTGGACATCCCTCTCCGCTTTCATAAAATCATGCAAGTCATCTACAACAACAGACCGCTGTCAACGACAACGGAGGTTGAACTGGACATCTACCGACCGAACTGGCGCACTGAAACTGGTTCTGCCCCTGAACTTTGGTTCTTCCATACAGGCAACCGAATAAGGCTTGTCCCCAGGCCAGCGTCAGGAACTTTTTCCGTTGTCATCGCTGGATTTGTCATCCCCTTTCAAGGCGACACCGAATATCCCCTCTTGACTTCCGATACCGATTCGCCCAAGTTACCTGAAGCGTTCCACAGGACCATCGCTTACAAAGTCATTTTAGATTTGGCAGCGACGATGCCCGAGGATGCCGCCATTCAAGCGAGAGCACAACAAGTTGCCCCCCTTTACAATAACGATGTGACTGAACTTGCAGTGAAAGTTTTGCCACCGCGCCAGCGCCCGATGACCCTGCCGCTCCCCGTTACGCCCGCCGAGTCTTCCCGAAGAAGTTGAGGGAGGGATGAGAAATGAAATTGCGTGAACTCATCTCCCTCGTTCGGGAAAGACTCGGCGACGAATACGGGGAGAGATACTCCAACATCCGCATCGTTAAAGCCATCAACAGGGCATACAGGGAACTCGTTAGGCAAAGTTACGCCCTTGAAGCGTGGGTCTCTTTGAATGTCGCTCCTGGCAAAAGAGCCTTCATCCTACCACCTTGGATTTCCACAGTGCGTTCCGCCTATTGGGAAGATGTCAACCAAAAGCGCACCGCTCTATTCCCAGTGAGCCGATACAGAGTTGAAAGTTTGTTTCCGACTTGGTTTGATTTGGGGCAAGGCACACCGAGGTTCTACATGGTTGGTGCATCCAACGAGTTTTGGCTTTTCCCCGTCCCCAACGCCAGTGGGTGTTTTTGCGCAAGGGCTGTCATCTTACCCTACGACACAACCCTTGACCCAACCGCACCTATACCAGAACTCAAAAATGATGATGACGAACCGAAGTTGCCTGAATTCGCTCAAATGGCTCTCGCCGACGGCGCCGCCGCTGAATTGCTTCTGAACTTCAAAGACCTCTCCCTTGTTGAACTTGCCAACTTTTACGAACAAAGATTCCACCGATCTATCAAAGAGTTGACGGAATACATTGACACCCTTGATGACAGGTCTTTGGAACTTTTCACCATCGTTGAACCGATATACAGACCTGCAGAGGAAGATCTCAACATCGTCATTCGCCCATAGAGGTGAGGGAAGGTGCCTGAGGAAGTTTTGTTCAACCGCTTTGATGGTGGAGTTAACATTGACATTGTCCCTGAAAGGTTGCCACAAAATACCCTCCCGTTCCTCAGAAACGCCACACTGCGACGAGGCAGCATAGAAAGCAGAAAAGGTTTTTCAAGAAGAATTGCCCTTTTAAGCCCCCTCACCTCTGTCTCCCTCTTCCACAGAGCCGTCTTGCCCAACGGTGAATTTTTCTTTGTGGGTTACAATGACGGGACAAACTGGAAGATTGCCGTCTGGAAGCCAGGGGACACTACATGGACTATTTTGGGCAATGTCAACGGCAGACCCCTTGATGCTGTCACATACAAAGGTTATGTTTACATCGCAACGGAGCAATCAATGCTCAAATCAAATGGTTCAGTCCTTTACAACTGGGGCATTGCCCCACCAACTACAGCGCCAACGGCTCAAGCGGGGACGAGTGGCAATTTGGTCGGCACATATCAATGGAAGGTCACTTTCGTAAGGCAAGAAGGAAATTATTTCGTTGAAAGCAACTCCTCACCAGCATCAACTCCCTTGACTTTGAACAATCAAAGGGCTAACTTGACGATCCCGACAAGCAGCGACCCGCAAGTGAACCGAAGAAGGATTTACCGCACTGGTGGGACGAGAAGCGATTGGAAACTTGTCGGTGAAATTTTAGACAACACAACGACAACTTTTACCGATAATACTCCCGATAACTACTTGACGCTACAACCATCCCTTTACGATTACAAAGACCGTCCACCCGTTGCTTCAATCATAGCCGTGCATCGTGAGCGCCTTTTCCTCGTTGAGCGGGCGAGACCGACAAGACTTTGGTTTTCCTCTTACGGTGAGCCTGAATATTTCCCGCCGACTCCTCCTTCCGATGACAATTATTCAGGTTCATGGGTGGAAGTGGGGGCGTTGGATGGGCAAGATATCACTGCATTAGCGCCAGTGGGAACGGCTCTGGCAATTTTCAAAACGGGCAGCATTTACATGCTCTTAGGTGAACTACTCAATGAAATTACGATACGGCGCGTCGCATCTATTGGTATCCCACACCTTCGCGCTGTCGCACAAACGGGCGTTGCTACCTTCTTCCATGACGGCAACCACCTTTACCTATTCACAGGTGACCAAGTCCAAAATGTCTCCCAATATCGTTTCTCGTCCCTCTTTCGGACAACTTCGCCTTCTAATGTAGATTTGGTCTTTGACCCACAAGAAGGCATCCTTTGGATAATTGTCAAGGCAGGTTCAAATGCTGGATTGCACCGATACGATTTGGTCAACAACATCTACGAAGGTTTTTGGACCGTTAACGCAACCCTTTACTTTGCCCTCGCCGACGACCCATCAAAAGGAAGGGGCTTGTGGCTTTTGACATCGCAAGGGATACTTCAGTATGACATAAACGCCAACACCGATTGGAACGGAAGTAATGTCTCGTGGACAGTGCAATTCCCCAATATCGTCAACCCAGCCGAATTTTGGAAAAGAGTTCACGCCTTCAAATTGACGGGTAGTCTGCCAACGGTGCAGTGGAACATCGCAGCAAAAGGAACTTGGACAAACAGTGTCACCGCAAATGCAAAAGCACTGCGAAGATACGCACCTGATAACTTGATAGGCGAAACCATCAGCAGTCAAATCACTTGCACTGGACAGGGAAGAATTGACGAATTCGCTTTGGAAATTCAACCATTAAGGAGAGTGAGTGTTTGATGTCTGTAAGTGGACATCGCCAAACCAAAGGTTCAAGCGCCTTCAGCGAAATCTTACCAGGACAAAAAGAATCAACTTCACCTGAAACAGCGCGGCGAAT
>CALDGA010000044.1 GCA_937942085.1 uncultured Flavobacteriales bacterium | reverse complement strand
TTTAGCTAAGGGAGCTTCCTATGCCGTCGTGGACGAGCCAGTTGGTGAAGATCACAATCTATTGCGGGTAGATGATGTGCTTACAGCCCTACAAGATTGTGCAAAGCAATACCGTAGGCATCTCGGAATCCCCATTATAGGGCTGACCGGAAGCAATGGAAAAACCACCAACAAGGAACTTTTTCATGCAGTGCTTTCTACCCAATTCACAGTCCACGCTACAAAGGGAAACTTCAATAACCATATAGGCGTACCACTGACCTTACTAAGTATTCCCAAAGGCGCCGAACTGGCCATAATAGAAATGGGAGCCAACCATCAAGGGGAAATCGCCCTATTATCATCCATTTGTGAGCCAGATCTAGGCTACATCACGAACTATGGCAAAGCCCACCTTGAAGGCTTCGGTGGCTGGGAAGGCATCATTAAAGGTAAAAGCGAACTTTACGACTTTATACGATCACATACCAACGCAGCCGTTTTACTCAACACGGATGACCCCATCCAAATTGAGAAGAGTCAAGGATGCCCTACCATCACCTTTGGTCAACACACTGGCCAATACCAATGGCTATCAAAATCTGCAGGGGAATTTGCAGGCCTTAGTTTCGAGCATGAGGGTCGCATGTATAATGTTGAGAGTCAACTCAGCGGATCCTTTAATGAAACGAATATTGCTGCCGCAGTTGCACTCGGCTTACACTATGGAATTTCCGCAACGAACATCGTAAAGGCTATTAACTCCTATGTGCCGTCCATGAACAGAGTTGAGTGGCGCCAAACCGCACATAATAAGGTCTTATTAGATGCATACAACGCTAATCCAACCAGTATGTCCTTGTCGGTAGAGAATTTTGCAAAGTGGCATCCCGAAGGCTACTTGATTCTTGGGGATATGTTCGAGCTTGGAACTGCCTCTCAAGAAGAGCATGAATCTATAATTGGTTTAATTCGTGAATTAGGCATATCAAGTCGCTGCATCCTCGTTGGTGAGTACTTTGGACAAACCTCTTGGGACGGCGCACATTATGGCACCACAGCAGAATTGGCCACCTTTTGGAACAAAAAAGGCGCCCCCAAGGACGCCCATATCTTGTTAAAAGGTTCGCGAGGCATTGCTCTAGAGCAACTCCTCCCCTTGCTGTAATTAGCTGTTTTTGATCAGATCACGCGAGATGACCACACGCTGAATCTCAGAAGTACCCTCGTAGATTTGGGTAATCTTAGCATCGCGCATCAAACGCTCCACGTGATATTCTTTCACGAAACCATAGCCGCCGTGTACCTGAACTGCTTCTGTAGTTACCCACATGGCCGCTTCAGAAGCTGCTAGTTTCGCCATAGCACTTTCTTTGTCGTACGGCAACCCTTGGTCTTTCAACCAAGCAGCCTTGTACACCAACATACGTGCTTGCTCAATCTTCATTTCCATATCGGCCAGCTTGAACGCAATGGCTTGGTGGTCATGAATAGGCTTACCAAAAGTAGTGCGCTCCTTAGAATAGGCCAACGCCAAATCCAATGCACCTTGTGCAATTCCCAAAGCTTGGGCAGCGATACCGATACGGCCACCACTCAAGGTCTTCATGGCAAATTTGAAACCGAAACCGTCTTCGCCTACTCTGTTTTCTTTAGGCACCTTGACGTCATTGAATAACAACGTGTGCGTATCTGAACCGCGGATCCCGAGTTTATCTTCTTTCTTTCCGACTACGAAGCCTTCCATCCCCTTCTCAACGATCAATGCGTTGATACCACGGTGGCCTTTTTCACGATCTGTTTGTGCAATCACTAGCGCAACCTCACAGCTACCACCGTTTGTAATCCAGTTCTTCGTGCCGTTCAGCAAATAGTGGTCGCCTTGGTCAATGGCAGTAGTTTGCTGTGAAGTCGCATCTGAACCGGCTTCCGGCTCGCTCAAACAGAATGCACCAATGATCTCGCCTGATGCTAACCTGGTGAGGTATTTCTGCTTTTGCTCCTCGCTGCCGAAGGTTTCTAAACCCCAGCACACGAGGCTATTGTTCACGCTCACGACGACAGATGCCGAGGCATCTACCTTCGAAAACTCTTCCATGGCCAAGACATACGACAAGGTGTCCATACCCGAACCGCAGTATTCAGGACTCACCATCATACCCATGAAACCGAGCTCGCCAAGTTGTTTAATTTGTTGCGCAGGGAATTCCTGCTTTTCATCTCTCTCTATGACTCCTGGAAGCAATTCCGCTTGTGTAAAATCACGCGCCGCATCCCGAATCATCAAATGCTCCTCTGATAGGGTGAAGTTCATCGATTATTCTGATTAATATTGGGTTACACAAATGTACAACGCAGGCTTCAATGTTTTAGGATTAATGAGCGGCACTTCCCTCGACGGAATGGATGCCGCTTTGGTCGCTTTTCACCCTGAAAATTCTAGGGATTGGAAGGTGTTGGGTGTCCAATTCTATCCCTACCCACGGGAGCTAAAGGAATTGGCCCAACAAACCTATAGGCAAGGCAAAAAATCGTCTGCCTTCGACCAGGCATTTGCTGCTTGGACGGTTGACTGTGTGCGTTCCTTTGCACAAACACACGATGTTGAGATACACCTTATCGGGCATCACGGCCAAACTATATTTCATGACCCTGTCCACAAATTCACCTACCAAGCCGGTTGCCTTCCTTCGATTGCGGAGGATTTGGCCATTCCTGTGGTGACCAATTTCCGCGTGCAAGACGTGCTCCTGGGCGGACAGGGCGCACCGCTGGTTCCCATGGGGGATCACCTGATGTTTGGAGAATATGAGTGTTGTTTGAACATTGGTGGATTCGCGAATTATTCGTTCGGCAAACCCCTTCTTGCGGAGGGCATTCTTGCGGCCGGGGATATTTGCCCGGTGAATGCGGTACTCAATGGGCAGGCAGAATTATTAGGCCAGGCATATGACACTGGTGGGAATTGGGCAGCCTCTGGAACTGTGTTTGAAGATAAAGTCAAGATACTTGTAGGCGCTATCCAAAGCACCGAGGAGAGTCTGGGGTATGAATGGATGGAGGAGCATATCAATCCAATTTTAAAAGGACTTTCTCCGGTCGATGCGTTGGCTACCTACACTGAGGTGTCGGCGAGGATCATTGCGGAGAGAATTGGACCTAGAAAAACTTTAGTTACCGGAGGAGGTGCCAAAAACCAGCACCTCATTTCACGAATCTCCAGCTTAGGCGCAGACCTCGTCGTGCCCTCCGAGCAGATCATCGACTACAAAGAAGCCATGATATTCGCCCTATTGGCCGCCGAAAGATTTGATGGACGACCCAATGTTTTAGGCCAGACCACGGGCAGTGGATTATCGCATAGCTCCGGCAGTATTTTCTATCCTTGAAACGCTATCTTTAGGCTCCCTTAAACAGAGCACACATGAAAGAGCAACTGCGCGCTTTTGAAGAGCGCCCCGCAGAGATTGTATTCCACTGGCACGATTCTGAAACTGAAGCAAAAGGCTGGGTCGTCATCAACAGCCTACGCGGAGGTGCCGCTGGTGGCGGAACCCGCATGAGACCTGGACTCACGGAAGGTGAAGTCCTATCGCTGGCCAAGACCATGGAAATCAAATTTACCATCGCAGGACCCGCTATTGGTGGCGCCAAGAGTGGCATAGACTTCGACCCAAATGACCCGAGAAAGCAAGGCGTATTAGAACGCTGGTACAAAGCGGTCTACCCTCTTTTGAAAAACTATTACGGCACCGGGGGTGATTTGAACGTCGATCAAAAGACGGAGGTTATTCCTATCACAAGTGAATTGGGCATTTTGCACCCGCAGGAAGGGGTGCTCAATGGACATTACCAGCCGGGTGATTTTGCCAAGGCCAAGAAGATCAAGCAGCTCCAGGATGGGGTAAGCTTAACAGTGGATAGCCAAAAACTCACTCCAAGCTCAGAAGGCACCTTCAAAGTAGGTGATCTGATTACCGGATATGGCTCAGCAGTGAGCGTGAAGCACTTCTATGATATATGGGGCGGCGATGTTCAAGAAAAACGAGTAATCATCCAAGGTTGGGGCAATGTTGCCTCAGGCGCGGCCTATTACCTCAGTCAAATGGGCGCTAAGATTGTCGGCATCATCGATAAGGTGGGCGGCTTAATGAAGCCGGAAGGATTTTCTTTTGAGGAGATTCAAACCTTGTTTAATGAAAAGAACGGCAATGCATTGAATGCGCCGAATATGATGAGCTTCGAAGAGGTGAACAGGCAGATTTGGTCCATGGGCGCAGAGGTGTTTATCCCTGCTGCGGCCTCAAGATTGGTCAATAGAATGCAGCTTGCCCAGATGTTGGACAATGGATTGGAAGTGATTTCTTCTGGGGCCAATGTTCCTTTTGCAGATGAAGAGATTTTTTATGGTCCAATTGCCGAACTCGCCGACCAAAAATGTGCGGTCATCCCAGATTTCATCTCGAATTGTGGAATGGCCAGAGTTTTCGGATATTTAATGCAGGAAGGCGCCGTAGTCAATGATGAGGCCATCTTTACCGATGTTTCTGAAACCATAAATTCTGCACTACTTAACATTAAAGCCATTGATAACCAAAAAACAGGGATTACATTTAAGGCGTATTCAAACGCCCTTAAACTGCTCATATAATTATGGTATATACATTAATGCTGGTAGTCTTCGTACTAGGCTACGCAGCTATTGCTCTCGAGCACCAATTAAAAATAGATAAAGCGGCTGCAGCCCTAGTAACCGGTGTGGTTACTTGGACGCTATACATTATGACCGCCCACGATGCCCACCACGTGGAAGAACATCTGCTGCACCACCTCAGTGAAATCTCCTCCATCCTCTTCTTTTTGATTGGGGCGATGACCATTGTAGAATTGGTCGATGCGCATGAAGGGTTTTCTGTCATTACCGATAAGATCAAGACCACGAACAAGGTGAAACTCATGTGGATTATTGGTGTTTTGAGCTTTTTCTTCTCAGCAGCCTTGGATAACCTTACCACATCCATCGTAATGGTTAGCTTGTTACGTAAGTTGATCGAAGACAAAAAAGACCGCTGGTTCTTTGCCGGAATGGTCGTCGTAGCCGCAAACGCAGGGGGTGCTTGGTCACCCATCGGAGACGTGACCACGACCATGTTGTGGATCAAAGGACAGATAACGGCAGCCGGAATTATCAAGGTCTTGATTATTCCATCCATTTTCACATTACTAGCACCATTGGCTATTCTATCCTTCCGAATGAAAGGGAACGTAACGCGCCCAGTTCGCGTAGAAAGTGCCGATCACTACACAGATCCGACTACTCCATTCGAAAGAAATTTCGTGTTCTTTGCAGGTGTTGCAGGTTTGATTTTTGTTCCAATTTTCAAGACCGTGACGCACTTACCTCCATTTATGGGAATGATGCTTTCCTTGGGTGTATTATGGTTGATCACAGATATTATTCACCGCAGAAAACCAAGCGAGGTTCGTCACGAGCTGAGTGTGCTGGGTGTTGTTCGCAAAATCGACACACCATCAGTCCTTTTCTTCTTGGGTATCCTTTTGGCCGTAGCCTCACTACAAAGCATGGGGCAGCTGGGAGATTTAGCGATTGCCCTGGATAACTCTATTGGCACAAACACTGAAAGCGGCGTATATGCTGTGAGCATCATTATTGGATTGCTTTCTTCCATTGTAGATAACGTGCCACTAGTTGCAGCTGCGATGGGTATGTACGAGGTCACCACCACTGGACTATTCATGGTAGACGGCGTCTTCTGGGAGTTCTTGGCCTATTGTGCTGGAACGGGAGGTTCTGCGCTGATTATTGGTTCTGCTGCCGGTGTTGCGGTAATGGGACTAGAAAAAATACCATTTGGTTGGTATTTGAAGAATATTTCACTGCTTGCACTCGTTGGATACTTTGCAGGGGCAGGAGTGTATATCCTCGAACGCATGCTCTTTTAGAGTCGTTCGAACTTGTTGATATCTCCAAAGCCCTCGTCTAACGGGGGCTTTCTTTTTGCGGATATTTGAGTAAATGACAGAATAAAAATGAACCCACTTTTCCTTCAAATTCAGGCCGGCAGCGAAGCCGTTTTAACAGAAGAACCTACCGAAAAAACCATGTCTATTCTTGAACTGATGACCTCAGGAGGCATCGGCGGAATCTTAATCATGGTGTTCTTAGGAATCCTGAGTATCATGGCAGTGTATATTTTCTTGGAGCGTTTTGGTGCCATTCGCAATGCGAACAAGGTAGATCCAAACTTCATGAACAACATCAAAGACATGGTGATGGACGGTAAGCTCGAAAGCGCACAGGCGTTGTGTATGGCTGAAAGCACACCGGTTGCCCGCATGATTGAGAAAGGCATTAGTCGTATCGGGAAGCCACTAGGGGACATTACTCAGGCCATTGAAAACCAAGGTAAACTCGAAGTGACGCGCTTGGAGAAAGGACTGCCTATGTTGGCGACCATTTCCGGTGGCGCGCCAATGATCGGGTTCTTGGGAACGGTAATAGGGATGATCTTGACCTTTAAAGAAATGGCCAACGCCGGTGGCCAGATCAAGCTCGATATGATGGCAGAAGGTATCTACACGGCGATGACAACAACTGTTGCCGGTTTGTTGGTCGGTATCATCGCCTACTTTGGATACAATTTCTTGGTCACTCGCGTGGATCGCGTGGTCTATAAACTTGAGGACAGTGCGATGGCCTTCTTGGACTTATTGCACGAACCAGCATAACCGAGACTTACTATGAATTTAAGATCGCGAAGTAAGGTAAGTGCCGAGGTCAACATGTCGTCAATGACAGATTTGGTCTTCTTGCTACTCATATTCTTCATCTTGGCCTCTACCCTGGTCACCTCGAGTGCATTGGATATCATTTTGCCCAAAAGCGGTGCACAAACAGTAAAGAAAAAGAACATCACCCTCACCGTGAATGAAGACCTTGAGTTCGACCTCAATGGGACCATCATCAGCTATGACCAAGTAGAATCTAGACTTAAAGCAGCTGCTTCTCAGTTGGCTTCGGATGAAGAACCCGTCATTGTGCTTCGCGCTGACCAAAGTATCCCAACAGGAGAAACGGTACGGATTTTGGATATAGGATACCGTAACAACATGAGAATGATCATCGCTACTGATCCCAACTAATGGCATTTAACGAGAATACAAACCGAAACAAGGCACGCATAGGAACCATAGTGTTCCATGCCCTTCTATTGCTGTGGTTTGCATTCTATGGACTCACTTACCAGGATCCTCCACCAGAGGAAGGGATTGCCATCAATTTTGGTTACCAAGACGACGGTGCAGGGAATACCTCTCAGGCCGCTCCGGTAACTCCTCCTCCCCCAGCCCCAGCGGAACCCGTTGAGGCACCACAGGCTCAGGACGAAGTCGTGACTCAGGATATTGATGAGGCACCCGTGATCAGCGAGCCCACTGAGGAAACTCCTAAACAAACACAACCGGACCCGGTACAAACGCCTAAGGAGCCGGTTCAAGAGCAAACGACCCCTGATCCTGAACCAGATCCTCAACCCACAGAAGAGGAACTCGAGCGCCAGCGTAAACAAGATCGCCTCAACCGAATGTTCAACACTCAGAACCAAGGCAATGGCCAAGGTGAGGGTGAAACTCAAGGCGGCGGTGATCAAGGAGATCCTGATGGCGATATTCTGAGTCCTAATCGTACCGGTAATGGTGGAGTAGGAAACAATGGTCAATATTGGATGAACGGACGCCCCGTTGATATTCCTGAGCCTGAAACAGGCTGTAATTATGCAGGTGTGGTCGTTATTAAAATCGCGGTAAATGCGGAAGGTCAGGTGTTTGAAGCAGAATTGGCCCCGAACAATCAAATTCCCGCTGGTCTTGCAAAATCCAACTTTGGTTCCAATACATGCTTGGTGCAAAAAGCAAGGGTGGCTGCGCGCAATTCGCGTTGGAGTGCCGATCCTGGAAATCTTAGACGCGTAGGATTTATCGTGTATCGATTCGACTTACAATGACCTACGACGAAGCTGTACAATGGCTGTATAGCGCAGTGCCCAATTTTCAGCGCGACGGCGGAAGCAAGAATTACAAGATTGGTCTAGAAGGCCCGCAAGAGCTGTGGTCTTATTTGGAAAATCCTTCCATCGACATTCCGACTATTCATGTGGCAGGAACGAATGGCAAAGGATCAACGGTGCATTTGATGGCATCTGGCATGCGTGAAATGGGATTACGAGTGGGTGTGTTCTCATCGCCTCATTTGTTTGATTTTCGAGAGCGTGCAAAAATTGGCACCAACAAAGT
>CALDGA010000043.1 GCA_937942085.1 uncultured Flavobacteriales bacterium | reverse complement strand
CACCACCTCACGCGCACCCAAACGAAGGGCCGCTAAGCTATGTAGGCCAGAACCACTACCAATATCAAGAAAGTGCTGCCCATCCAATCGCTGCCCCCCCAGGAGCCGAGATAGCCCTTTTTCTGCCTCTGCAATTTCCTCTGCGGTGATTTTGGCCGCATAAGCTGACCAATTCTTGCCAAATGCGAAATGCGAATCTTGCGATATTAAATCATCCATTTTCTTCCTCCTGGGTATGCTTAATCATCCTTGTCAGCCTTGCTTGTATCGCCTCCTCCCACACCGCCCGGTAGCGCTCCACCATTTTTTCGATACCAAACGCTTGCTCGATGCGCGCGCGGCAGGCCGCTTGCCGGGTCTGCCACGCCTCACCATCACGCCAGGCCTCACTTGCACGCCTTATGGCCTGAGCCAAGGCTACACTGTCCCGAGGCGGCACGATCCAGCCCGTATCCCCGACGATCTGTGCGGCATCCCCAACGTTCGTGGACACACAAGGTGTACCACAGGCCATCGCCTCGGCCAGCACATTGGGAAAGGCTTCACCATAAGCCGAGGAGAGCAAATGCACATCCAACGCAGACATCACTGCTGGCACATCGTTGCGCGGGCCGAGTAGGAGCGTTTTTTCTTTCAGGGCGGCAGACTCCAGCAAAGCCAGTAAGGATTCATTTTGAGCGGTCATGCCCGTGCCGACCAAGGCCAGCCGAAAATCATGACCTTCTCTGGCAAGCCCACCCAAGGCCGCAATCAGGTTCGCATGATCCTTTTGCGCATCCCAACGCCCCACCATACCGAGCAACGGGACGCCCTCGGGCAGCGCCCACTCGGCACGCAGCCGCGCACGCACAGACGGATCGGGCCGAAATTGCGCCAGATCATACCCATTGGGTATGACGACCATGCGGGCGGCGTCATACCCCAGGCGGGCATGGACCCGCACAGCCGCCTGGGCGCAGGCCACGATCCGCTGCGGAACCCATCGGGACAAGCGCCCACACAACTGCGCTACCCAAATCGTCGCACGCGAGGATTTCCCCGGCTCCAAAGTCGTGTGGCGTAAGCCCCAGACGACAGTCCGACCCAGGGTCTTGGCCACCAGGCCGCCCAAAAGGTCAGCATGGTACATCCAGGTCTGTACGACGTCCGGTTGGAATGTTGCGATAGCGCGGCGCAATCCCACCAACCCCTGCCAGGTTACGCGACCGCGCGGCATCCCCAGGGTCGTCACCCCAATGCCGGCTTGTTGCAACCAAGAGCCGTATTTTCCCGCACCGGTCAGCGACACCACATGGTGTTCATCTTGCCGATCCTGGGTGACCAAGCGATAGAGCACCGCCTCGGCACCCCCATCTCCAAGTCCAGTAATGATGTGCTGTATCTTCAACAGGAGACCTCTATCTTTTCTAACACGACATTCACTTAAACAAATTAGCAATATGAATTCGGAGGCTCTGCATACCTAGCTAAGTGAGATCAACATTTAGGATACTCTGCAGAACTGACTACGCGGGCGCACGACATCGCTGTGCGATGTTGGGATGCTTGCCTATCTCATTGATTATATCATGCATCCTGTGCACTGGCAGCCTTGCAATGCATACAATTCGCCAGACTTTGCAGTGCTTCTCTAAACAATTGGATTGCAACGAGTAGAACCTCACCTCGGGTTAGCTAGCAACGGTCATTCGTGTAAGAATTTCTATGCTCTTGTAATCATAGAGCGCACCCGAATACTTGCTAACCACAATCGGTGAAAGATTTTATCAAAGTAGCCAATATCCTTCGCTTTAACGCGATACTCATTGATGATTTGATGAGGTGATACGATATGGCTGGCGTATTTAGCAACTTCCTGCTCAAATTCATGAATCATTTGCTCGCTAAAATGATTGTGATGATAACAAACCGTCCATATGCCAAAAGGCATTCTTCGCAGTCTCCACAATTGTTGTGGTATCCATAAAACACCCATATTTTTCACGGGATATAGGAAGAAGCCATCACTGATTACCGTAATCCCCAATTCTCTCAATATGTCGACTGTATTTTCATCGAAAGAATGTGCGGGTGCCGCCCAGCCATCAACTCGCACACCGTTGTCATGGAATATTTCCACTGCTTTCATTAACATTTTCTTTTGGTCCTCAAAAGGGAGACCAGCAAATTCACTGCGACGATTCAGTCCAATCAGTCCTGCATTAGGTGTTCTATACAAATGCTGGTAACCATGTAAAGCTATGAAGTAGCCAGCTTTTTGCCAGTCTCGCACTCTAGCCCAGAAATTGGGCTCCTCTGAATGGACCATAAGGTTCGGATCACGGTTGTCGGGAACGACCGTAAGAATTGGGCTGATTTTGTAGGTAGTCAATATCATCTCCAAGCTTTGCCATACCGCCCAGTTCATGGTCGGACAGATATCATCAAACCTCAAGATATATTGTGCTCCCATAACTTTTATTTCACTTCTCGAATATAATTCGATCACTATCTAGTTCTTGAAAATTGTACCATAATCTTTTAACGGGATAATTTAGAATAAGTTTAGCTACTCGTCCACGCGGCGGATGAGGGTGACCCACTTTTAACCACATTTTTTCATTGAGCCACGTACGGAGTTGGAATGATTTGGACGTCTCATTTATTCTGAATTTAGAATTATTGGTATATATATAGCCGAAACCATTCTGACGCACGAGATCATAAATGACTTTGGCGAAATTTTTTTCACTGACTGAATAACAGAAACATCCGTGATTAAAAACAAGATCGTAGCATGTCTGAAGTTTTCTATACGCTTCGTCGAGATATCCAAGCGGCGCAAAATGGATCCTATCTAAAACATTGAATTCTTTTGCTTTATTTTCAGCAATCTTCTTGTAGGTTTTGGATATATCATACCACGTTACCATTGCGCCACGTCGCGCAAACTCCACTGAGTATTGCCCTGACCCTGCTCCTAAATCGAGCACATGTTTACCTTGAAATCCTCCTATTATAGTTTCGATTTCATCGAGCTCACTTGCATCAAAAGTATCCCAAGATGCCAATGCATATTGATATGCATGTTCATAGGGCACTGGATCCCACCCCTTTTCGGGTCTGTAAATTAGAGATAACAACTCGTTAAGCACGATTCTTCCCCCTTGATAGATTTCAAACACGTTTATATTTCCGGCTTGGAAGATCATACGATGATCGACAGCCAAATAGACGATTGGCGGCATCGATACCCGGCGGGATGTCGACGATAGGATGTCCGATTTGATTATAACTTTCCTCAAGACCAAATGTTTTAGAAATCAGAAAGCGAAATGTTGATCGTTATAAGCACGTTGAGACTGGAATATGTTTTTTGCGTCGTTCTCTACATAGACGATAAAAAACCCAACGCACAAAGTCCCTAGAACCCGTGATGACATGCAGAATTTTCAATGGTTCACCTCTTTTTCCGGGTACGGCGGCAAACCCATCGCGTGCAAGTATGCATCGATGCTGCGCTCTTGAGAAAAGTCATTGGCACGGATGCGCCCATCGGGTAAGGACGCGCGCGGTGTTGCAAGGACTTCTGCCATCGCCTGCGCAAGCGCAGAGGCATTGCCTACCGGAACCAGACGCCCCCAGCGCCCACCCTCTAGAATCTCCCGCGGCCCGCTAGGGCAATCGGTACTCACCACGGGTGTTCCACAGGCCAAAGCTTCAATCAGCACACCGGGCAGACCTTCCCAGCGAGAAGAAAGAACGAACAGCGCCACCCTGGCAAGATAGGCAAATGGATTGGTGACAAACCCCGGCATATCGAAGTCTTCTGGCCCTATGTTCAGGGACTGAGCCAGCGCCGCAAGCTCTGCACGCAACTCCCCCTCGCCCAGGATCATCAAACGCGCATCCGTCCGTTCGCGTATCGCGGCGAAGGCTCGTAACAAAGTGGGAAAATCTTTTGGCTCCGTCAATCGACCGATGGCTAGAATCACCGGGCGATTTTGCCCTGATTGCAGCCAAGGGTGTAGCACCG
>CALDGA010000042.1 GCA_937942085.1 uncultured Flavobacteriales bacterium | reverse complement strand
ATCAACAACTCAACCAAAGTCAACCCTTTTTGCCGCCTCATCTTTCATCCCTCCACTGGACAAGGTTTTTCTTCTTCAGATTGGCTTTGCAAGGCGGCTTTGGGCAAATCGCTGACAACCTTTGCCCATGCCCTCATCTCTGCACAATAAGCCTTCGGAGGCTCATACAAACTTCCTGTCGCCTCTAAGTTCACAGCAGAATAACCACCTGAGAATTTATAGCATCTCTATGGCTCTGTCCGTTAACGCCTCTTTGCTTTGTGGTGAGTCGGAATTTAAAACCATCTGTCAAAAGCGTAACGAAGCACCTTTAAGAAGGCAACATATCCTGCAACAATCACCAGCACCAGAAAGAGATCCCGCAAAGCATGCTCTGGTTCAATAGCCAGATAAGTCAACCATGCCTTTTGAGGGAAACGAAGCCGAACTGCCACCCATGGGTCAATGAGGGGACTTAATTTCCAGAAGGAAGAAGAACCATTTTTTTCTTGACGAAGCCTCACGAAACCGAAAATCCAACAAAGTTGACCCGTCACATGCTCATAGCGCTTCTCTGCGCATAAAAGCAAATGAGGTTCCGAAGAGAGATTGATGACATAGTTAAAGGCAACTTTCAGACACTTTTCGAAAAGTTGAGGGTCCTCCCCTGCCTTTTGAGCCAATTTTACCAAAACTTTCTGAGCCTGTTCATGAATGGGCTGGACTGCGTCTTTTTTCACTCTTACATTTTGACGATGAATCCATTCCTCAAATCTAAGGATAGCATGAGGTGGTAACTCTCTTCGGTGAGTATAGCTTATTACCATCACGACAGGGATGCCTGACAGCGTTTGTCCCCATAGAACCTTTGGTGGATTAAGAGGCAAGACTTTAGGGAAATCAGGACCATATTCCCAATAACCAAGCGATGCCGTTAAAAGAATCACTCCCATTCCTACCCCCCATCGTCTTTGACGGAAGCACCAAATGGCAATTACGAAAACGATACCTAACAGGAGAACAAGCAATTTGTTTCGCCAAAAAAGCCAGAAGTAAAACCGTATCGCTCTACTGTCCAAAAGTCCTGTTTGGTAAAGGAACAGCCAATAAACCCATAACCCTACCATTCCTGCTAATAACCAAAAGTCTAACCGACGACGTTTTGTCCAATCCATAACTTGACACCTCAATAAGTGTAGGGATCTGAACAAGTAAAAATCTGTGGGGGAGGATATGGAGGCGGTGGAGGCGGTGAGGGTGTAGTGTAGTTAGTGCACGCAAAGTCATGACACCAGAAATTTGTATTGGGTGTGCAACCACCAAAATTTTTGCAGTTAAATTGAGCATCGCCTGGAGGGTCTATACCTTCGCATGCAAATCTCGTGGGGCAACCAAAAGTATCCCTACAGTTAAAATCACCACTTTGAGGGTTGCAAGTAAACCTATCACAAGCAAAGAGAGAAGCCTTACACTCGAATGCATCTTCGTTATCACCACAATGGTAGGAGGAGGAGCAAAGATAATTCCCCCCTTCATCCGGACATATAACTACTGCTGCTAAATCAAAGTCAACCATTGCTTTTGCTAACCTTTCCAGGCCAGTTAAAGATAAAGCACTCATACTCGCCATCTTAATAAAGTTCCTTCGCTTCATGTCCCTTTCCCCCCTTTTCATACTGCTTGAAGTATTCTGTCAACTCCCTCTCAATGGAACAGGGATGCCTTTCAACATGACCGTCGTAAAAAAGATCTATCGCGCGATCAAACTCCTCAGAACTGATGAAATGCGTATAATCTTGCAGGTAGACAGCAACATCGTGAAGCCTATTGACTCCTAAGAACCAAACCCATGGAAGGCCCTCAGCCATAGGTGCAAAGAGCCATTCTCTCGGATAATTCCTCATGTTACGATAGGGGTCTATCGTTGGACAGTAACCCTTCTCAAACCACCACTCTTGCAAAGTAGTCATATAGCTGGTAACGGAATGGTCAAGGGCAGAGGCATAAAAGAAATCTCTACATGACCCTGGCAGACCTTGGGAGGGTGTTTTGGAAGGAGGCAACCCAGCAAAAGGGTCTTTAGGACAAAAGAAGATGTTGTTATCCCGAACATAAGGTTCAAAAACTGATCTCCATCGCCTGCCACGATAAGAAGTGAGGTGTCTCCCAATATGCCGTATCTCTCGTATCTCCTCTACTTCATTTATTTCCTCCACAACAGATAAAACTTCTTCTTGGTTAGAATAAGGTGGGACGAGCCCATCATGGTCTTGGGCATACATCAAAAGGGCTTGACCTATTTGACGAAGGTTAGATATACAGACTACTTCCGTCGCCTTCCCCCTTACCCTCTCAGAAGCAGGGAAGATAAAGGCAGTTGCGACGAAAAGAATTAGCCCAATGACAACAATCAACTCAACCAAAGTCAATCCTTTTTGTCGCCTCATCTTTCATCCCTCCATTGGACAAGGTTTTTCTTCTTCAGTTTGCTTTATCAAAGCGGATTATAGACAAATCAGCCACAGTTTTTGCTTGCACCCTCACTCGTTCTTACACCATCGGACAGCACAAAATGCTTGCCTTATGTCTTGCAATTCATTAAGGCTCAGGTGGAACTATTGGTGTTGCATAGGCAGACAGTGTTCCAGCACTTGGTGAGGCGGAACAGGAATAGGCAGATTCTCCCTTTAGGCATTTGTAGTGGTCAGGTATCTTGCAACTGAAATCTCCAGGGTTGCAGCTGAAGTAGTTGCAATTACTAAAGTTCGCCATACAGTGGAATTGAGCCCCAGGTTCACCAACATAAGTGTCGCACCTAAAATTGCCACACACAAATTCTAATTGCTCGCACTTGAAATCCCCAAACCAATTCGGTCCGCATGTGAATGTTGAGACACAATTGAAGCTCTCCTTGCAAGCAATGCCTGCGAATTTGTCACAAGTGTAGCTCGGTGCACACTCCCAAGGTCCGGGTGAACAAGGTTCATTTGAGACGGTTGAAGTCTCTTGCTCGCTCATTGCTTTAGCTAATCTTGACAATCCTGCCAATCCCACCAACCCGCTACCAACTTGCCAAAGGAATTTGCGTCGTCCTTCCTTCATCTCTTAACACCTCCCTTTAAGGTATGTCGCTAAAAGGCCAATCTTTTGGCACTGGCGAAGGACAAGAATGAGGAAAGGAATAGTATCTCGCTATCACCCGACCATTGACAAGTAGGTAAATGTTGGACTGCCGATGCTCACCGCAGTAAGCATAAACCCACCTCCAGAAATCTCTCACAAGCGCTCTGCACAGAGGACACTTGAGGTGTCTTTCTACTACAGCAGGGTCACGAGAATGCCAAGGTGGAAGCAAATCCACTAAAAGCGACTCTGGTGGAGAATCTAGAGGAATAGGCATGACACTGTATCGGAGCAAGACCTTATATCCGGCAGCTGATCTGTCTTCACCCTGGTTGAGCAAAGCAGCAGGGCAAAACCAAACCGCTTCATTTCTCAAATAAGGACCTAAAGCAACCATTAACAGAGACAACTGATTTCTTGCTCTCCATTCGGTAGAATGTGGCGGGGCAAATCCTCCCCAATCCTGAGCATACATCCTTAGGGCTAAACCAATTTGGTGAAGATTGGACATACATTGAGCCATGTAAGTTCTGCTACGCACTTCACTGACAATAGCAAAAGTCAATCCTAAAAGCGCAGTGATAATTGCGATGACAATCAACAACTCAACCAAAGTCAAC
>CALDGA010000041.1 GCA_937942085.1 uncultured Flavobacteriales bacterium | reverse complement strand
AATCTTAAAAGGTCATACCAAGAGTATGTTCTAACTTAGGAACATGACTTTTTTGACCCTGCGCGTCCGTACATTTTTATTCATGCTTCTGATTATCCTGGTGGCCTTCGTGTTGACCGGGACGTTCAGTTTGTACCATTTCCGTTCGGAAAATAAGCAGTACCATTTCGATCGATTGACGCGTAAAGAGAACGCTATGGTCAATCACCTCGACTACATCACCCAGGCCTATCAGGGGCAAGGGTTAAGCGAGGCAGAATGGAGAGAACTATTGGCAGATAAAGTATCTGAAGTCAGTTCTGTGCATCAGCTGGACATGGGGGTTTATTCCAAAGGCGGAAAGCTTCTTGCGGGCAGTTTGATGCATACGAATGACCCTAAGGTATTCCCTGCGACGGTATTCATTGACGAGGCAGCGGCTCCAGGTGCAGAAGTGCCTTTAAAAATCACCGAACAATCACCGTATCTTATTGGCACTAGGGCACTTCACAATGATGGAGGATCCTTGGAATTTATAGTGCGCGTACCATACGAGGTCAGCGCTAGTGATATCCCTGATGAAGATTATAACTTCTTGAGAAGGCTTGCTTTCATTTATGTAGCGCTATTCATTTTGGGAATTGTGATGGCCCTTTTCTTGTCCAATTATATCAGCAAGAACATGCGTGCCGTAAGTGAGCGTTTGAAAGAGTTCCGATTGAACCAGAGCAACGAAAAGCTCGAATGGCGTTTTAAAGACGAAATAGGGGAGCTGATTTCGGAGTACAACATTATGGTGGAAAAGCTCGAGAAAACCGCGGTGGAATTGGCCCAAAGTGAGCGTGAGAGCGCGTGGAAAGAGATGGCGCAGCAAGTCGCACACGAGATTAAAAACCCACTCACACCGATGAAACTCACCCTGCAGATGATGCAGCGCGAGAAGGATTTGGAGGAGCTCCATAGCATGACCGCAAACCTATTGCAAGAGATTGAAAGCCTGAGCCATATCGCCGAGGCCTTCTCGCGATTTGCACAAATGCCGGACCTCAGCCTCGATGCGGAAGATGTGAGTTACCTGACCAATAGGGCGGCCTCACTGTATTTAGACCAAGGCATACGCTTTGTATCTACGGGACCGCTTCACGCAAGGGTGGACAAGGAACAATGGACTCGGGTCGTTCACAATTTGATCAAGAACGCCATTCAAAGCATTCCCGAAGGACGTGAACCGGACATCTTGATTACTGCAGCGAAGGCAAAAGACAAAGCCATGATTAGCGTGCAGGATAACGGTGGGGGTATTCCCGAGGAGATGCAACACAAGGTCTTCGAGCCGAACTTCACCACCAAATCATCCGGCATGGGACTAGGGCTGGCCCTGGTCAAGAATTTGGTCAACAGCTTTGGCGGCGCTATAGGATTTGATACCTCAGAGAAAGGAACCACTTTCATCATCGTTTTACCACTTTTGAACCCTAAACAGAAATAAAATGGAGTGCATTACACTGACCAAAAATGAAGGCATTGCTCTTCTCACCATCAACAGACCGAACCAGCTCAATGCGTTGAACAAACAAACCCTTGGGGAAATTAGCGCGGCCTTTGAGGGCATGAGAGACGATGCGGAAACCAAGGTGGTGATTTTGACCGGGTCGGGCGAGAAAGCCTTCGTGGCCGGGGCCGATATCAAGGAGTTTGCTCATTTTAACGGGGCGGAAGGCGCGGAATTGGCCAAAGAGGGTCATATGACGGTCTTTAACCTCATCGAAGAGTTCCCAAAACCAGTCATTGCGGCGGTGAACGGGTTTGCTTTGGGCGGCGGTTTGGAATTGGCCATGTCTGCCCATGTCCGTATTGCTTCAGATAATGCTCGTATGGGCCTTCCAGAGACTTCTCTAGGCGTTATTCCGGGTTATGGAGGTACGCAACGCCTGCCACAGCTCATAGGCAAAGGGAGGGCGCTAGAGATGATTTTTAGCGCGAAGATGATTGATGCCGCGACGGCGTTGGAATTTGGTTTGGTGAATCGCGTGGTTCCACAAACGGAATTGCTTGGGGCAGCAGAAGAGATGGCGCGCTCGTTTATGAAGAACAGTATTGTTGCGATGGGCTTCGCGATTGAAGCGGTGAACGCCGGTTTGCTCGAAGGTTCGGTCGGATATGATGTCGAAGTACAGGCCTTTGGCGATTGTTTTGAGACCGCGGACTTCAAGGAGGGGACCACAGCCTTTATCGAAAAGCGTAAACCAAATTTCCCAGGCGCATAATGAATACCCATTGGCTGGAGGTTCCTCAACAGCAACGCGTAGATGTCGTGGGCACACTAACCGCCGAGACGAAAGAGCTCTGGTTGGGGTTGCATGGGTATGGCCAATTGGTCCAATTCTTTTCTCGACATTTTCGAGACCTTGCCAATCCTCATAGGGCCTTTGTTTTTCCTCAAGGGCCCCATAAGTTCTACCTCGAAGGCGTTCATGGACGTGTCGGGGCCTCTTGGATGACGAAAGAGGATAGGCTCGTAGACATCCAGAACCAGTGGGCCTACCTCGACCAGGTGCTTCGTTGGGCAACGGCAGCAGCGCCAAATGCGCGGATACATTTTGTTGGATTCTCTCAAGGGGTTGCCACTGGCATGCGCTACCTCGGCCATGGAATGTACGCGCCGACGAGTTTTTTAGCGTGGGCCGGGTCGTGGCCGCCGGATTTGGAGCCACGGAGCGTGGAGGCGCTAAAAGCCACACGCTTTAAAGGTTGGTTCGGTTCGGACGATGCCTTTATCGGAGTAGAAAAACAAGCACAAATCATTACACATTACCGCGAAGAATTTGGCTTGGAGATGGATTGGGACCGTTATGAGGGCGGCCATACCTTCGACAAGGCTATCTTAGCGGAAGCCATCACACAATTGGAACAATAACTATGCACGAATCACACGCACTCATCAGTAACG
>CALDGA010000040.1 GCA_937942085.1 uncultured Flavobacteriales bacterium | reverse complement strand
GGAGGAGGTGAGCACCGTGTGGGTGTGTTTGAGTAGGGCTTTTACGCTTCGGCGTTGTCCGCGCAGCGCGTAGGCGAGGCCCGGCCATCGGTCCGAGCCGTTTACGGCTCGGGCCAACGTTTTCAAATGCTCTAGTCCGTGCTTGCCCAAGACTTTGTAGAGGAGGGGGAAGCGAACGGAATCGGCCAATGCGTAATCTACATAGATGCTGCTCAGGACTTTCTTTCCTGCAAAGGAGGTGAAGTAGGGCAGCAGGTCGGCAGGTCGGCCGAGGTTGAAGCCGTGCAGGACGTCGATGTTATCCGGCAAGGGTGTGCCGGAGGTGGTGATACTCACATTGTGGCCTTGGCGGCGCAGTGCTGCTGCACTTTGCTCCACCTGCACTGTATCTCCGCCGGGTTGGCTATACAGGGTTTTTCGTGCCACAAAGGCAATGTGCATCAGTCGGCGATCATATTGTGCTTCTCGAGTACGTCGAGGACATCGTCCACATCGGCATCGTCAGAGAAGGTCAGTGGTTTATTGGGCAAAGAAGTATCCACGGACCAATTTCCTTCTCCAAGAAGTTCGTTCAAGTCGGTATTCACTTTGGCGATACATCCGCCACAATTGATTTTTGAATTTACGGTCATTTTGATAGGGATTTGTTGTGCATGCGTAGCGAATTGGCCACTACGCCTAAACTACTAAAACTCATGGCAATACTTGCCATCATTGGGGTTAATTCTAGCCCGTAAGTCATCGAGAAGGCGCCGGCGGCAATAGGAATGGCAATGATGTTGTAGCCGAACGCCCACCAGAGATTGCCTTTGATGGTTTGCATGGTGAGTCGGCTGAGGACGAAGAATTGGCTGATTTGGGGTAGGCCTTCGCGGGTCAACACAATATCTGCGCTCTCCTGTGCTACGGCGGTGCCGTGGGCCATAGACATACCTATATCTGCTGCATTCAGGGCGATGGCGTCGTTGATGCCGTCCCCGAGCATCAGTGTGCGGCCGCGCTGTTGGTATTCTTGTACGAGGGCGAGTTTGTCCTGTGGCAACAGACCGCCGTGGTGGAATTTAATGCCGAGGGCCGCGGCGCATTGGGCGACAGCTGCCGGTGTATCGCCCGAGGCAACGATAGGCACAATGCCGAGGTCGTGGAGGCGTTGGATCAAGGCGGGCGCGTCCGGGTGAAGGGCATCCTCGAAACTCACCGTGGCCAGCAGGCCTTCATCGGTGAAGAAGAGGCTGTGAGTTTGTGTGAGGGTCGGGGGTTCGGTCTTGCAGATTTCGCGGAAGAAATTGGCCGAGCCGAGGTAGTAGGTGAGACCGTCAATCTTTCCTTGAATGCCTTTTCCTGGAAGCGCTTTGAAACGCTTGATGGTGGGAAGAGCGGAGGAATGGTTGGCGGCGAGGCGTGCTGCGAGCGCATGGTTCAAGGGATGTGTTCCTTTTGAATTTAGCGCGGTCAAGGCCTGAAGTTGGAGTTCTGAATGTTCTTGGGGCCAATTAAGTTCTAACACCGTTGGTGCACCTAAAGTCAATGTTCCAGTTTTATCCAGCATGGCAAATTTCAAATCTTGGGCCGTTTGTAAGGCCGCCGCATTTTTAATCAATAAACCGTTTTTACTGCCCATTCCCGTGGCGGCAACCATGGCCAACGGAGTGGCGAGTCCCAAGGCACACGGGCAAGCAATGACCAGCACATCGATGGCGTAGATCAAGGCCTTTGGGCTGTCCATGTAGAAGTGCCAAAACACGCCGGTGGCCAAGCTCAGGGCAAGGATGGTAGGCACAAAGATTTTAGATATGCGGTCGGTTAATGCTTCTATGGGTGCAGCCGTTCCTTGAGCTTCGACCACAGCATCAATAATATTTCCTAGTGCACTGGTACGGCCGGTGTGGGTGACTTGGACAAGTAAACCTCCTGAACCGTTGAGGGTGCCGGCCCAAACCTTTGAACCTTGTTTTTTATCTACGGGTAGGGGTTCGCCGGTGAAGGTGCTTTCGTCGATCGTAGAAATTCCTTCGACGACTATACCGTCCACTGGCACGCGCTCGGCGGGTTGGATGCGAATGAATTGGTCTAACTCCAATACCTCCACCGGTACCCGCTCTTCCTTCCCCTCCTTCACGCGCAATGCCTGCTGTGGCTGAAGGGCAATAAGCTCCGCCAACGCATTGCTGTTGGATGCCTTGCCGCGGTCTTCGAGGTACTTGCCGATGAGGATGAAATAGATGATGAGTCCCGCACTTTCAAAATAAATCTGTTGGTGCTGGTGGTTGATCCAGCCTACGATAGAGAAGGTGAAGGCGACCAAAGAGCCGAGAGACACAAGGGTGTCCATGTTCGTGGCGAGGTTGAGGGCGAGTTGAAAGGCCTTTTTGTGGATGTGACGACCAAAGTAGGCGGTGAGCGCTAGGGCGAGAAAGAATTGGACCCCCATTACCCACGGTGCCATGAGATGCATCATGCCGATGACTAGCAGCGGTAGGGCAAGAGTAGTGGCGAGGATTAATTCATTGCGCTTGCGTTGTAAAGCTTCATGCTGGCTTGCGATGCGCTCTTGCGGTGTGCGGTATTCCGTGGTAAGCCCGTACCCGGCTTTAGCTAAATTTTCCTTAAGGCTTTCGAGGTCGAATACGGATTGGTCGATGGTCGCTTTGAAGGCGCCGCTGGCGTAACGGACTTGGACCTCAGAAATGCCGGGCATCCCTTCCGCAATGGTATGTGCGCTGTGTGCACAACCTGCGCAGGTCATTCCGCTCAAGGCCCAATGTACTCGCTCTTTTGCCATGCCACAAAGGTAGGTATTGCGCGCGCTACACGTTATCTTTGAGAGAGAAATTAGCACTGCCCTTATGAACCCACTGATTGATTTTCCTCAGACTGCACACGGCAGTTTGGACTTCGCCGCCATAGCCCCAGCACATTTTATGCCTGCCCTCGATCATTGGATCGCGGTGGCTGAGCAGCGTCAAGAAGCCATTGTGGCAAATCCGGACGTGCCTACATTCGCCAATACGATAGAGGCACTGGAGTTTTCGACGAACGAGTTGAATATGATCAGCAGCTGCTTTTTCAATTTGAACAGCGCGGAAACCAATAGCGAGATTCAAGAAATCGCGCGCAGCTTCTCACCCAAGCTTACTGCTTTTAGCAGCCAGACCTTGTTGAACGAGCCTTTGTTTTTACGCATCAAAGCGGTAGTGGATCAAGCTGAAGCAGGGTTGACCGCGGAGCAAGAACGGCTGTTGAAGGAGACCTATGAGGGTTATGTGCGCAACGGGGCCTTGTTGCAAGGGGCGGACCGGGACAGATTAAAGGCGCTAAACGAGCGTTTGAGCACCTTGAGTTTGACCTTTGGGGAGCACGTGTTGGCGGAGACACAGGCGTTTGAATACCACACAAAGGATGTGGCGGTACTGGCAGGATTGCCGGAGGATGTGGTGGATGCTGCGGCAGAATTGGCCACTTCAAAAGATAAAACAGGCTACCTCCTCGGCTTGGATATGCCGACCTACATCAGCGTAATGAAATATGCGGAGAACGCAGCGTTGCGGAAGCATTTCTACTCGGCCTACGCTTCCCGTGGTGCTCAGGCGAATGAACACAATAATGAAGAGGTGATTCGCGAGATCGTCAACCTGCGATTAGAACGTGCCAACTTATTGGGCTTCGAATCCCATGCGGCCTTGACTTTGAGCAAGCGCATGGCGAAAACACCCGAGACGGTATTCGAGTTCCTCGACCACCTAAAGACAGTGGCAACCCCTGCAGCTCAGAAAGATCTGGCCGAGGTGAGTGATTTTGCGGCAGGTGAGGGCGCTGAAATACCCTTGCAAGCATGGGACTTTAGCTACTGGGCAGAGAAGTTAAAGAAGGCGACACTGAGCCTAGACGACCAAGCGTTGAAGCCGTACTTCCAACTGGAAAATGTGCTGGACGGCGCGTTTGCAGTGGCGGGTAAGCTCTTTGGTTTAACGTTCAAGCCGACGGATGCGGTGAGTGTATACCACGAAGATGTGGATGCCTACGAGGTCTTTGATCGCGAGGGTACATTCCTGAGTCTATTCTATGCAGATTTCTTCCCAAGAGACGGAAAGCGCGCGGGCGCGTGGATGACTAGCTACCGCAGCATGTATGCAGAAGGTGGTACGGAGGTACGACCGCACATTAGCATCGTCTGTAACTTCACAAAACCAACGGCGACTAAGCCGTCGCTGTTGACCTTTAATGAGGTGACCACCTTGTTCCATGAATTTGGTCATGCCCTGCATGGGATGATGGCAAAGGGTACTTATCCGTCCTTGACGGGGACGTCGGTATATTGGGATTTTGTGGAATTGCCTTCTCAGATTATGGAGAATTGGTGCTACCAGCCTGAGGCATTGGCCTTGTTTGCCAAGCATTATGAAACTGGTGAAATTTTACCTCAATCGTACATAAATAAAATCAAGGAAAGCCAAACTTTCTTAGAGGGCTATATGACACTCCGCCAACTCAACTTTGGGTACTTAGACCTGAGCTGGCACGCCCGCACCGAACCCTTCACAGGATCGGTGGCCGAGCACGAAGCAGCGGCCTTGAAGGAAACCTCACTGTTCGAATCGTTAGAAGGCACCTTATCAAGCACGGCCTTTAGTCATATTTTCCAAGGTGGATACAGCGCAGGATACTACAGCTATAAATGGGCTGAGGTGTTGGATGCTGATGCTTTTGAGCGTTTCGAAGAAGAGGGGATTTTCAATGAAACCGTAGCCACGGATTTCGCGGTAGTACTGAGCAGCGGTGGTACCGTTGCGCCGGATGAGTTGTACAAGAAGTTCCGAGGACGTGAGCCGAAGGTGGATGCGCTACTGAAGCGCGCGGGAATCGCAGCTTAATCGATGCGGCGCACCTTGTGCTGGAATCGCCAGTACAAGGCAATGGAAGCCAGGACTAATCCTATGGTCAGCCCAATCCAAACCCCCAGAGGTCCCATTTTTTCGGTGATGCCGAGATAATAACACATCGGTACGGCAATGACCCAATAGGCCACAAAAGCAATAATGGTCGGGATATTCACGTCCTGCACCCCACGCAATGCACCTAGCGTGGTGGCCTGCAGCCCATCGGGCAATTGGAAGATTCCGGCGGCAATCATGAGTACGGCGGTGTACTGTAATACCTCAGGATCTGAGCTATAGAATTCCGGCAGGAAGTTTCGAAGGCCAATCAATAACATCATGGTCAACACCATCATGGCTAGGGTAAGGTGGAACAGACTTTGTCCGGCCAGTCGTAGCATTGGAATATCACGTTTTCCGAGCTGGTTCCCCACGCGAATGGTCGCCGCAGCGCCCAAGCCACTAACCATCATATAACTTACTGAGGCAATGTTCAAGGCAATTTGATGCGCGGCTTGCTGCACGGGACCAATCATTCCCACGATCACACCGCTCATAGCAAAGGCACCGGCTTCAAAAACCAATTGCAATCCACTCGGCACCCCAATAGCGAGAATATCGCGAATACTGCGCCAAGTAATTTCTGTGCTTCTCCAGTGTGACCAATACGTGGCGAACTTCTTATGCTTGCGAATGTAGATGGCCATACCTGCGACCATCAAGAAACGCGTACCTAGAGTAGAGACTGCGGCACCTGCTAAACCTAATTCCGGAAATGGTCCCCAACCAGTAATGAGGGGGTAATTCAATAGGATATTCAACAAGTTGGCCATTAAGCTCACACGCATCCCCGCCTTGGTATCGCTTAAGCCTTCCGCAAACTGCTTGAAGGCAAAGAAGGCCATCATGGGAACAATGGAGAATCCCACGATATGTAGGTAGGGCATGGCTTCAGAAACCACGCGCTCATCTTGTCCGAGGAGATGGGCGAATTGGGCAAAAATGGCCAAGACCCCATAGACTACTAATCCAAGGATGGAGTTGAGCACAAGCCCGTTTTTGAAATACTTCACGGCCTCGGCAGGATCGTCTTTCCCGTCCGCGCCCGCAATCAAGGGAGTCAACCCAAAGGCCACGCCAATGGCGAAAACCATGGGAATGATTAAGATGGAGACGGCCAGGGAGATGGCCGCAAGTGGAATAGTTCCGAGGAATTTGCCGACCATGATGGAGTCGGCGACGGATACGAGGATTTGACCTAATTGGCCCACCATTACAGGATAGGCCAATTTCAAACTCACCCCATATTGGGTGCGGTATGTTGTCCAGCTATAGGCCACAGTGGCTTACAGGTTGTAGCGCTCGACTTCGCGAGTGTAGAAATCTTCGGCTTCTGCGATCAGCCCTTCCAAGGTCTTGGTCAGGTCGCCTTCGCTTTCATCCGTGATGTCGTCCAACCACTTTACTTCGTCGTTCTCCAGGTTTAAAATGAACGCTGGGAATTCGGTATGCACGATAAATACTGCATCCGGAAGGTCCGTGTTGTCGGCTACTAAGAATTTTGGGAAATCCATGGGTTTACTTTTACTGCGACAAAAGTACGCTTATTTATGCGCGAACTTCAGCACATCCTCTCGGGAAATTTCGGTACCTCCCAAGATGTGTAAGCGCTCCATTACATTGCGGAACTCGCGGATATTTCCTGTCCAGTCGTAATCCTGCAACGCAGCAATGGCACCTGAGGCAATGGATTTTTGCGCCGCGCCGTATTCACCGGCCACATTCTTCAAGAAGTGCTCCGCCAACGCTGGGATATCATCCTTACGGTCGTTCAATCCAGGTACCTCAATGACAATAACGCTCAAGCGGTGGTAGAGGTCCTCGCGGAATTTTCCCTCCGCAATCTCCTTGCGCAAGTCTTTGTTGGTCGCTGCCAATACTCGCACATCCACGTTGATGCTACGATCGCCACCGACCGGAGTGATTTTATGCTCCTGCAAGGCTCTAAGCACCTTGGCCTGTGCACTCAAACTCATATCGCCAATCTCATCGAGGAAGAGGGTTCCTCCATGGGCCAATTCAAATTTTCCCTTGCGGTCCTTTTGCGCCCCGGTAAAGGCCCCTTTCTTGTGACCAAAAAGTTCACTTTCAATAAGCTCAGAAGGAATGGCTGCACAATTCACTTCAATCAACGGCTGACCACTGCGCTCGCTCTTCTCATGAATATGATGCGCGACCAATTCTTTTCCACTACCGTTTGGTCCCGTAATCAATACGCGCGCCTCCGATGGCGCCACCTTTTCAATCAGTGATCTCAATTCCTCCATGCCGGCACTTTCGCCAACCATGGTGTACTTCTTACTCACCTTCTTCTTCAAGGTCTTCACCTCTTGCACCAAGCTCTTCTTGTCTAATGCATTGCGGACAGTGCTCAATAATCGGTTCAAATCCGGTGGCTTCGGCAGATAATCGAACGCGCCCTTCTTCAAACAATCAACCGCTGTGTTAATGTCTCCATGACCGCTGATCATAATGACGGGCACCTCCGGGTTGCTGGCCATCATACGGTCCAATACCTCCGTGCCGTCCATGTGAGGCATTTTGATATCACAAAAAACCAAGTCCCAAGCCCCATCACCGAACGCTTCCACTCCGGCCTTGCCATCGGTAGCCTCGTGCACCTCGTGCGCCGAATCTTCTTCGAGCAAGATTTTCTTCAATACACGGCGGATACCGTCTTCATCTTCAATGATGAGAATACGACTCATGGCTTACTTGTTTTCAGGGTTCATATGCCAAACCGTACGTTGCGGGAACGGAATGGTAATGCCAGATTCACGGAACCTACGATCAATTTCAAATCTAATTTCACTTTTAGTGGCCTCAATTAAAAAGGGGTCTCTAGAATAAAATAAAAGTTCAAAGATTATAGCACTCTCCCCAAAGTCTCTAAGTAGGACAGTTGATTCATTATTGGTTGTGTTTTTGTTTTTTTCAACGCATTCAACAAGTATCTTCTTCACTAAGTCCACATCGGCCCCATATTCTACACCAACTTTAATACTAAATCTCGTTTTAGAATTTTGTAAAGTCAAATTTGTTACTGCCTCATTTGTTATTCGATGGTTAGGCATAATGATAAGAATATCGTCCCGGCTTCGAATGGTTGTTGTTCTTAAACCTATGGATTCTACTTTTCCAATTTCTTCTCCAATCCGAATGATATCTCCTGCAGAAATAGTTCTTTCCATCAGAATTATTATGCCCGAACTTAAATCTTTAAATGCATCTTGAAGCCCAAGACCAATACCAACAAACAACGCAGTTTCTGCCGCAAGAATTGTTGTTACCTCTATTCCCAAGGTTTCCAATCCCATTACAATAATGACAGTATAAACTAAATACTTGGTTATTTGAAAAATTGTGTATCTGCGACCATCGTCAAAGTTTGGACCTAGTCGAAAGTTGTACAGCCATCTTTTAATAAACCATATACTTATCCTTGCAATAAGAAAAAGTAGGATAACCTCAACTATTCCCTGAATTGATAGCTTAACGATTTCATTATCCCAGATCCGATAATGCAGAACTGTATCAATGAAATTCTTGATTTTGTCTAATGTCTGAGCCATTTATAGAGTTCTTTCCAAGTTATTTTTTTTCCATACATGAGGATGCCTACTCGGTAAATCTTACCTGCTAGTGCTACCATGGTAAAGAAAGTGCCTATTAAGATAGCGCCACTTACGAACACTTGCCAAATTGGAATGCCAAAAGGCAAACGAATCATCATCGAAATCGGGGCTGTAAAGGGAATCATACTCATCCAGAAGGCCAGCGGCCCATTGGGGTCCTGAATAACATTGGCTGCCGTGACTAGGGCAATGAGCATAGGCACAGTCACGGGCATCATGAACTGTTGGCTATCGGCCTCTTGATCTATGGCAGAGCCTAAGGCCGCAAACATGGCACTATAGAGGAAGTATCCGGCAAAGAAGTAAAAGACAAAGCCTCCGATGATTAGCGGGAAATTGATGGCACGCAACTGGTCGAAAATTTCAAACCCTTGGATAGAGGCTGCCTCCGCACCACCCGGTCCTGCCGCGGCTTGTTCCGCCAACATTTCAGGGAAGAGCAGGGTGGTAGTGGCCAAATAAATTCCACCGCTTAGGACGACCCAAATGACGAATTGGACCACACCCACAGCACCAATACCAAGAATCTTTCCCATCATCAACTGGAACGGTCGAACACTGGAAATAATCACCTCCACAATGCGGCTGCTCTTCTCTTCGATAACCCCACGCATGACCATGACGGAGTAAAAGAAGATGAAGAAATAGATGAACATGCCGGCAATATATCCGAGACCCATTTTCAGCCCGGTGGCACTCTGCTGCTCTTCTTCGCCTTCCTCACCGACGGTATAGCTCTGGATGCTTACCTGTGTAGCACTTTGGGCTACGACTTCCGGATCCACACCGTTGCGCAGGAGCTTTTGCTTGTTTAATCGGTCCTCCAAAATCCCATCAAGGAATTGCACCATATTGATGCTCGGGTCCTCCTTGCCGAAAAGCAGGATGTTGTTTTTGATGAAATCCGGGTCCCAATTCTCTCCCGTAGGGATGTACAACAGCGCATCATATTCGGATTCCGCAAAGAATTCCTTCGCCGTTACCAAATCATTCTCCCTAGGGTCTAAATATTCCAGTTGGTACTCGCCGCGTCCTTCTTCTGGAATGATCAGCGCCGCCTCGTCCAGCACAATGATCTTCTTGTCGTCTTCGGGCATAGAGGCTAAAATCCCCGGCACGATCAACAGCGCAGCAAAGACCAAAGGCCCCAGAATCGTCACTAGTAGGAAGGTCTTCTTGCGAACGCGCGAAAGAAACTCACGCTGAATAATAAGTAGGATAGGGTTATTCATGTGGGACCAATTTTGCGCCGTTCTCGACAATCTCAATAAAAATATCTTGGACACTTGGCAACACCTCTTCAAAGGCCACCAAAGTTCCCTTCGCAGCCAGCTCGCTGACCACCATCCCCGGGTAACTCTCAAACTTCACCGTGTAGTTGTTGCCGGTGTGATGCTTGCTCTCTTCAAGCAGCGTGCCTTCACCCCAATGCTCAACAGCCTCCTTCACCACAAAGGAATACGTGCCGTTTTGGTAGCGCTTGCGGATGTCCAAAAGCGGGCCTTCCACCATGACCTGACCGTTGTTGATCAGCCCAATGTGGTCACAAATCTCCTCCACGCTTTCCATACGGTGGGTAGAGAAAATCACGGTCGCACCTTCCTCACTCAATCGCAGGATTTCACGCTTAATCAAATTTGTATTGATGGGATCGAACCCGGTAAAGGGCTCGTCAAAAATCAACAACTCCGGCTCGTGCAACACCGTCGTCACGAACTGCACCTTTTGCGCCATACCCTTGCTGAGGTCTTCGACTTTCTTTTCCCAAAAATCAGCCATCTCCAATCGCTCGAACCATTTTTTAGCCCTAAGCTTGGCCTCAGCGGTGCTCAGGCCTTTTAATCGGGCCAAATACAACACTTGCTCGCCGACCTTCATCTTTTTGTACAATCCGCGCTCCTCCGGCAAATACCCAATGCGTGCAATATCTCTAGGTTGCAAGGCGCGATCACCAAAAAATACCTGGCCTTCGTCCGGCGCAGTGATTTGGTTCATGATGCGAATGAATGACGTTTTCCCCGCACCATTGGGTCCTAGCAACCCGAACACACTCCCTTTTGGAATGCTGAGGTTGATGGCGTCCAATGCCAGCTTTTGGCTGTAGCGCTTGGTAACGTTTGTGGCTTTTATCATAATCTCAAAGAAAAACTCCCGCCAACGGCAGGAGCTATGAAGGTATAAAAGTTAGCTGAACATCTCTTTTACGCGGTCAAAGAATCCCTTGTCCGATTTTCCTGGATTCGGTTCAAAGTTCTTCGCGCCTTTAAACTTTTCAATGGCTTTCTTCTCGTCAGCGCTCAATGATTTGGGCACCCATACGTTCACATGGATTAATTGGTCCCCTTTACCATAGCCCTGCACATTCGGCAAGCCCTTGTTTTTCAATCTCAAAATTTTTCCTGGCTGCGTGCCTGCATCAATGCTGATTTTCACTGCCCCGCTCACGGTAGGGATCTCCACATCACAGCCCAAGGCCGCATCCGGGAAGCTCAAATTCAACTCGTAATGCAAGTTTTCACCATCACGTGTCAAGGACTCGTGCTCAATTTCTTCGACCAGGACAATCAAATCCCCCGGCACTCCGCCAAGTACTTCATTTCCTTTACCGCCTACACGCAATTGCATGCCGTCCTGCACACCTGCTGGAATCTTCACGCTCACCACTTCTTCTTGGCGGTCCAAACCGTCCGATCCTATACCCGAAGGTTTCTGATCCACGACCTTTCCGCTTCCGCTACAGCTCGAACAAGTGGCCGCAGTGCGCATCTGACCTAAAATAGTGTTGGTTACCTGCTGCACTTGGCCCGCACCATTACAGGTGCTACACGTCTTGAACGTCACGCCATCTGCAATCTTTGCGCGACGAATTTTGATCTTTTTCTCAACGCCATTGGCCACTTCCTCTAGTGTCAACTTCACCTTAATGCGCAAGTTTGATCCCTTAGCCTGGCGCGGTCTACCGCCACCGCCAAAACCGCCAAACCCACCGAAGCCGCCGCCACCGCCGCCACCGAAAATATCCCCGAACATGTCGAAAATATCATTCATGTTGCCGTGGAAACCACCCCCGCCGGCACCCGCCCCGAAGGCTTGGTGACCGAACTGGTCGTACTTGCGACGCTTTTCTTCATTGCCCAGTACGTCATAGGCCTCAGCAGCCTCCTTGAACTTGTCCTCGGCCTCTTTATCGTCAGGGTTCCTGTCCGGATGGTATTTCAGCGCCACCTTGCGGTACGCCTTCTTGATTTCATCCTGACTGGAACTCTTGCTTACGCCGAGTACGTCGTAGTAATCTCTTTTTGACATCTTATGCTTCTTTACCCACTACTACCTTGGCGTAGCGGATCACTTTTTCTCCGATCAAATAGCCTTTCTCCACCTCGTCGATAACCTTGCCGGCCATCTCTGGTGTAGGAGCGGGAATCTGAGTAATGGCCTCCATGGTCTCCACATCGAATGCTTGCCCCACGGTACTCTCCATTTCCTTCAGTCCCTTGCCTTTCAAGGTATCTTTCAACTTGTGCGAAATAAGCTTCATGCCCTCCAACACCGGTGCATTGGCTTCCGTCTCCTCGATGTTCTTCAAGGCTCTGTCAAAATCGTCCAATACCGGCAGCAAAACTGCTAATGTGTCCTTGTTGGCACTTTCCATCAACTCCAAACGCTCCTTAGCAGTGCGGCGACGGAAGTTCTCAAACTCAGCATATAAGCGAAGATTCTGGTCTTTCAAATCCTTAACCTCATCCTCGAGCTTAGCCACAGGGTCCACTTCAGTGTCCTGATTTTCAGTGCCTTCCTCTTGATTTGGGTCCAATTCCTGTTGCACTTCCTCCTCGTTCAAACCTTCTTCGTTTACTTGATCTTTATCGCTCATTAGGGTTGGGTTTTACTTTTATATGCTCTACCTAGGGCAAAATGCCTACCAATTCCTTTCTCGCTGACACCTTGTCAGCGACCACCTCCGCCCATAAAAAAAGTCCCACCGTGGGGACTCTTTCCTTGGACCTCAAATGCCCAATTATTTCTTCAATACCTCAAGGGTATTTCTCAATGCCTGACCACGCAAGTTCTTCTTGATAATGTTCCCTTCACCATCAATCAAATACGTCGCAGGAATACTATTCACCCCGTAGGTCTGTGCAGCCGCATTTCTCCAGTACTGCAAATCACTTACATGGTTCTCCCAAACCAAACCGTCTTGCTTAATACCGGCTTCCCATGCCGCTTTATTCTGATCTAAACTCACGGAAAAGACCTCAAAGCCATCGCCGTTCTTGAAGCGAACATCCTTATACTTGTTGTAGGTCTTCACCACATTCGGGTTTTCCATTCTACACGGTCGGCACCAAGAAGCCCAAAAGTCGATCAACACGACCTTGCCTTTCAAATCAGATAACTTTCGCACATTCCCCTGTGGGTCTCTCATCGCAATCTCCGGAGCTTTATCACCAATGCCTAAAGTCGCCATCTGTGCCTCCACAACATCCGACCCAGCATTGCTCACCTCAACATCTTTTTGAGCCGCCATTAGTACTGCCACCGCTCCGGCAACAGCACCCATCATGAACATACTTTTCTTTAATCTCATCCTATCTATTTTTTATAGTCTAACAATATCAGCACCCAACGCTTTCAACCTTCCGTCAATATTTTCATATCCGCGGTCAATTTGGTTGATGTTGTGAATGGTAGAAATACCCTCAGCACTCAACGCCGCGATCAACAAGCTCACCCCCGCCCGAATATCCGGACTGGTCATAGTTGTCGCTCTCAAAGGCGCCTGCTTATCCAGCCCGATCACCGTCGCGCGGTGCGGATCGCACAAAATGATCTGTGCCCCCATATCGATCAACTTATCGGTAAAGAATAACCTACTCTCGAACATTTTCTGATGGATCAGCACCGATCCGCGCGCCTGCGTCGCCGTCACCAAAATGATGCTCAACAAATCCGGCGTAAAACCAGGCCAAGGCGCATCCGCGATGGTCATAATCGATCCGTCAATGAAGCTCTCGATCTCATAATGGTCGTGCGCGGGCACTCTCAAATCATCCCCAATAAGCTCCGTATGGACTCCCAATCGGCGGAAAACCGTCGGAATAATTCCCAAATCCGGATAGCTCACATCCTTGATCGTGATATCAGATCCCGTCATTGCAGCCAATCCAATCCAAGAACCGATCTCAATCATATCGGGCAAAATGCGATGGTCTGTACCACCCAATGCATCTACACCTTCAATATGGAGCATATTAGAACCGATTCCGTCAATCTTGGCACCCATGCGCACCAACATCTTACAGAGCTGTTGCAAATAGGGCTCACAAGCCGCATTATATATGGTGGTCTTGCCTTTGGCCATTACCGCCGCCATCACCACGTTTGCTGTACCCGTTACCGATGCTTCATCGAGCAACATATAGGTGCCTTTCAGCTCAGATGCATCTACGCTGTAAAACGAATCTTTTGAATCATAGTTGAACTTGGCGCCCAATTTCTCAAAGCCCAAGAAGTGCGTATCCAATCTTCTGCGCCCAATTTTATCACCACCCGGCTTCGGGATGTAGGCCTTTCCGAATCTGGCCAAAAGTGGACCTACAATCATAATGGAACCGCGCAGTGAAGCGCCCTTGGTCTTGAACTCTTCCGAGTGCATGAAATCCAAATTCACATTTTCCGCCTTGAACGTATAATCGCCGTGACCGTTTTTCTTCACGTACACGCCCAAATCACCCAACAAATCAATGAGCTTGTTGACATCCACGATATCTGGAATGTTCGTGATGCGAACTTCTTCCGGTGTCAGCAGCACCGCACAAAGAATCTGTAATGTTTCGTTTTTCGCACCTTGAGGTGTAATAGTTCCGTTGAGCTTCTTGCCCCCGTTTATCTTGAATGTGCCCATGTATTAGAAGCGTCTTTTCTTTTTCTTGTTGTTTTTCTTTTTGCCCAATGGATTGCGCTCAGCAGCACTAATGTTAAAGGACTTTGGATGCGGCAATTCTATGCCGTCCACTTTTAGTTTCCCTTCCGCGATCTCCTGTAAATCAGCCAAAATGGTCTTATCGTCTACCGTGTCCTTGTTGAACTTTAGGTAGTTGCGCTTCATCGCATAGGCAATACCATAGACTAACGCTTCCTTTTCTTCTCCGTCCTCCATGCTCACTGCACGCTCGACCATCGTTTTCACAATGCTGCCGTAGTGACGGAATTTTCGTGATTTAACCGGGTAGGGCACTTCGTCGGGAAGGCCGACAAAACTCTCTGCGGTAGGTATAGGGTAGGGACTGTCCACATCAAGTTCAAAATCTGACATGATGAACAGGTGATCCCATAATTTGTGTGCATAATCGGGCGCATCGCGAATGGCTGGATTCAAATTCCCAATGACATCAATGATGCTCTGTGCCACTTTACTTCTGTGTTCTTTATCCTCTATAGTAAGGCAATAGTCCACCATACGCTGGACATTGCGGCCATATTCTGGGATTTTTAAAGTGGTCCGTTCTGTATTGTATTCCATACCCTCAAATAACTAATTTCTTGGCTTATACCGCCTTAACCTTGGCGAATTTTAGCAACAATCTTTTCTCTCCGGCATTATCAAAGGTGATGATCGCCTTTGCATCCGCGCCTTCGCCTTCTAGCGCTTTCACTGTACCTAGACCAAATCTTCCATGCACCACGCGCATGCCTTCGCTCAATTGATCGGGACGCAAATAATCGCCGCTCGCCTCATAACTTGCGCCGGCACGCTGTACTGGCTTCAATGTTTTTCCACGAAGGGTTGGGGCAGCAGGTTTTTTAGGCGGGTCCGATTTCGCCCCGCTCTTCTTGCCGCGATACACAGTCGAACTTTTGCTGCCGCCAAAAGCACCGCCAAAGGCTTGGTCCAGTGCTGGCGAACTAAAGCTCGTCGGCGAGAATTCTGGAATCTTGATGTCCAAGAATTTCTCGTCAATCTCGTCAATAAATCGAGACGGTTCACAATCAATCAACTTGCCCCATCGATACCTCGTGTGTGCATAGGTCAAGTGGGCTCTCTTTTCAGCTCGCGTCAAGGCAACATAAAACAATCGACGCTCTTCTTCAAGCTCGCTGCGACTGCCGACACTTAGCATACTTGGGAACAAATTCTCCTCCATCCCCACGATGTACACGTAGGGATATTCCAATCCCTTGGCCAAGTGAATGGTCATCATGCTCACCTTCGGTTGTCCATCGTCCACCTCGTTGTCCCTATCGGTCAACAAGGCTACATCGGCCATAAAACCTGCCAACGACGGATCGCCACCGTCCAATTCTTTTTGCTGTTCAGCAAAGTCTTTAATCCCGTTCAGCAATTCCTGGACGTTTTCATATCTCGTTACGCCTTCCGGCGTTTTATCCTCACCTAACACCTTAATAAGTCCCACGCTCTTCGCAACGTGGGCAACCATATCAAAGGCATCGTATTCTTTAGCCAACACAGCGAAACTGTTAATCAAAGTCGTGAAATCGACCAGCTTCTTCACCGCTGCACCCCCTATACCACTTGGGATGGTATTCAGCTTCTCACACGTTTGCCACAACGACCATTTCTGCTGTTCTGCCGCAAGCGTGAGTTTTGCTAATGTCGTGGCGCCAATTCCCCTTGCTGGGTGGTTTACCACCCTGCGAAACGCTTCCTCGTCGTTGGGATTAATGACCAGCCTCAAATAGGCTAGCACATCCTTGATTTCTTTGCGCTGGTAAAAACTCAACCCACCGTAAATCTTGTAGGGTATATTTTTCTTTCGCAACGCATCTTCAAACGAACGGCTCTGCGCATTGGTTCTATAAAGAATACAAAAATCATCGTGCGATGCACCTTCGTTCATGGCCGTTTGCCAAACATTGGTCGCCACATAATTTCCCTCGTCCGAATCAGAAACGCTCTTGTGCACTACTATTTTTTCCCCACTGCTGTTGTCCGTCCAGACATTCTTTTCAATCTGATCCTTATTCTTGGCAATGATGCTATTGGCCGCCTGCACAATGGTTTTTGTAGAACGGTAATTCTGTTCCAATTTGAATAACCTCGTATCCGGATAATCTTTTTGGAAGTTGAGAATATTGCGAATGTTTGCCCCTCGGAAGGCATAGATGGATTGGGCATCGTCTCCCACAATACAAATGTTCTCGTACTTCGCAGCCAAAGCCTTCACAATCAAGTATTGGCTATGGTTGGTGTCCTGATACTCGTCCACTAAAATGTATTGGAAGCGCTCCTGGTACTTAGCTAAAACCTCCGGAAACCTATACAGCAACTCATTGGTTTTCAGCAGCAAATCGTCAAAATCCATCGCCCCGGCACGGAAGCATCGTTCGGTGTAGGCCTGGTAAATTTCCCCAAACATGGGCAGCTTTGCTGCACTGTCCTGAGCTTGTAATTCTCCGTTTTGGAAGTACGCCTTTGGGGTAATGAGGTTATTCTTTAATGAACTGATGCGGGACGCCACCGTCTTGGCCTTATAGATATCCTTATCGAGGTTTTTCTCCTTGATTATGTTAGATATGACCTTTTTGCTGTCGTCTGCATCGTAAATGGTAAAGTTCATTGGATACCCCAAACGCTCTGCCTCAATCCTTAAAATTCTTGCGAAGATGCTGTGGAAAGTTCCCATCCATAAATTCTTCGCTTCTGATTCACCGACGATCTTCCCAATGCGCTCCTTCATTTCTCGCGCTGCCTTGTTAGTAAATGTCAAGGATAAGATGTTGAAGGCATCTACCCCTTCGCTCAGAAGGTAGGCAACGCGGTAGGTAAGAACACGCGTTTTTCCAGAACCCGCCCCAGCTATGACCATCACTGGTCCGCTGGTGTGCTCCACAGCCTTGCGCTGTGCATCATTTAATTGGTTGAGAAACTGAGCCAATGGGGGGATAAATTTCCGTTCGACAAGATGCCAAAGTTAATAGTATAGTCGGATTTTTAGGGACCAATTCCAACTCGAGATTTCACAAGATTTCCACCTCGAATTAAGAACCCCAATTAATTAATTCATAACGAGCCGATTATTTTCCCTTGGCACCGCTTGTATGTGCGAATATTTCCCCTACATTTGCAGTCCCCAAAAAATGGGGTAACTGATTATTGGAATAAACTAGAAATCAAAAGGTACGTATGCCAACGATTCAACAGCTTGTAAGAAAAGGTCGCAAACAGATCAAACAAAAGAGTAAATCTGCTGCGCT
>CALDGA010000039.1 GCA_937942085.1 uncultured Flavobacteriales bacterium | reverse complement strand
CATGAACACGAATCGGTACTTTCTAACGCGCGCGCGCTTCATACGCTCATCGGTAGTACACGCTTCGCGTTCACGATTCGTCTTCATGGGACCTGGACAAAAATGTTTTTGACGCGCGCGCGTTATGGTACGTCTTTTGTCCAGGCCCGACGCATTGCAACCCCGTATCGTCTTCTTGGGACCTGGACAAATTTTTTGATGGCGCGCGGTTGCTGTGATACGTCCTTTACGCTTCAAGTCCCCGTATCGTCTTCTTGGGACCTGGACAAATTTTTTGAAACTGCACAATTGGTTTCCCTATTGTCAGTAATGGTGTAGTGTACTACTATTGATCTATTGATGATGTATATATATCATATAGGTGGGGACCTTTAACGGCGCGCCCCGTAGGGGTAAGCAGGGTCCCCCCCAGGGGGGGCGGCTGTACTGTTCACATACCCGGCCAGCACCTCACCAATATTCGCGTGTCAAAGCCATAGGACAGTGACAAAAGCGAAATAAGGTGGGTGGACACCGGGTATGTCCCAGCCAAGGCGCTGACGCGCGCTGCCTATGTGCAATGGCAGACGGCGCGTTGCCCCCGATGAACCCGTTCCGATTCCGAAACTCCAATATCATGGTAGGATGTTTCCTTGTGTTTCAGCGCGATTTCCGATTTTGCGTGGTATCGTTACCAAAATGTATCTGGTATATCTGGTGTATGTTTAGTACACATTTGACGGGTTAATTTGATCGTTCTCCTGCCACATCTCCTGCACCAGGCATGCCAAAGTGGCGGTAAAATAATTGAAATACACATGCGTAAACAGTATAAACGACGTGTGTTACACGTCGTAACAGCAGGGTGGTACCATGGTACATGTGTTTTCATGTGTGTGTGTGTGTACATACGGGACACACGCACACTGTGTGATTGTGCGTGTGTGCGTGTGTGTAATGGAGTCCTCCCTCCGGGGCGGGCGGAAGACACACCAAAAGGTGGGAGTGAAGGGGGGTGGTGGTGGGGGCGCCACATCAGCAGCAGCAGCCCCACTCCCCACACGTTCACGACCAAGGTGATGCTTACCTCAATAAATAGTTTTACGTTGTAGTTGATGAAAAGTTTGAAACTGATGTACCTGTCCCGGGAGGCCCTTTTACAGCGCGCGCTAGAATGTTTCCTTGTGTGTTTGGTCCTACGTGTATGTGTACATGTCACGTGACACATGCTGATTTGCATGTAGCTGTGTTTGTGTGATTGGGAGGGATGGGGGAACAACCTTTTTACTCCACCTGTGTATGACAACTGAAAATGGCCCTTTGAAATGGATAACGACTGCCATGTGCCTTTCTCGTTACACGTTACGATGGGCCCCGTATCGTGATTTGTCACGATACGAGGGAGCGAACACACGAGTCGGTGTTTCATCGCGCGCGTAACGATGAACCCGTTACGCGAGGGCCCTCGCTACTCGCTGAGACGAGCCCCGTATCGTGATTCACCACGATACGAGGGCCGAGCACACGATTCGAGCGCGCGTAACGATGGGCCCGTTACGCGTGTGTTTGCTGAGTCGAGGGCTCTAACGTGATACGACGGTGGTGAAAGGTGGACAAGTTGGCCGTTGGAGGGGCGTGTTTTGGCATTGTTTGCAATTATTTCGGCAACACACAATTGCAGGCGCCCTTCCTGACCTGATTTTCGGTGGTTTTGGTGAAAATGGGGCAACTGGTGAACGTTTGTGGCAATTGCTGAAGGTTTGTGGATAACTGCTGAACGTGTGTGGGAAGTGGGGAACTGTGCTCATCTCAAAATGCCAACTCACACCAAGTTTGGCCCTGGCAAGGTGTGGGGGGTGTTTTGCAATGGGTATACGGACATGTGTGGGGCGTACGGTGCCAAACGGAGCGTTTTCCGTTCCCCCCGTTACACGCTACCATGGCCCCGTATCGTGATTTACCACGATACGAGGGCCGGGCACACGATTCGAGCGCGCGTAACGATGGGCCCGTTACGCGTGTGTTTGCTGAGTCGAGGGCTCTAACGTGATACGACGAGGTTCAAGAACGAGCAAAATGGCCACCGGAGGACCATGTTTTGGATCCATTGTGACGTATTTGGGCAATCTAACGGCAATACATTTGTTTTCATGGTACACTTGCACCCTTATGGGGCATTTCAAGTGACCTGATGTACACTTTACATGTAATTTCAGTGGTGACATGAGAACCTCATTTGCATGCAGTTTTCAGCGCCTAAAACAATGCAGCCACACGGGGCACTATTGTCCATGTTGATCAGAAATGAAAAACCGGCCATTTTCGGTCATTTTCGGCCACATATGAGCCACGCAATTCGTCCCCGTTACACGCTACGATGGCCCCGTATCGTGATTTGCCACGATACGAGGGCCGAGCACACGATTCGAGGTTTCATAGCGCGCGCGTCGATATACACGTTTCGCGAGTCGATGGCCTAACGGGGGAGTCGGTGGCAAAGTGTTTGTCCGGGTCCTTGGTGGTTTAGAAAATAATCAAATGCTGAATCTGCGCCGGGTGGGGCGCAATAAAATGTGACTTGGGAATGTCCTCCAATGTTGCTGGTTACTTTTAATCTCACGTGGGACCACTACTAAGGCTAAAAATCAGTGGTGTCACATGTCAGGATCATGTTTTGCGTGTGCAACAATTTGGTGAAATATGGCCCCTATTTTCAAAGTCAATTGCCGAGGCATCTTGCCTATATATGAGGGGAAGGAGTAGTGGGAGACCGAAGGAGCTGATGACAATCGGGACTCGGCTGATACTTGCGGGTAATAGCACCGTAGTACCCCATCCTTGTTGGCTTCGATGTGTGTTGGCATATTCTGTACGAGATGAGCTCTGCAAAGAATCGCTTGTGCAGATGAAACGATTCGGTTGTACGAATAGGCGATGCCTACTGTTACGATGAAAGGAAAATGCAAGCTTCGTTTGGTGCTAGAACAAATGCTGTTGTAGCGGCCATTCAACTTGCACGAAAGGATGCGTCCTCTCGTCCAGTACAGCGAGTGACACGCGACGTGCGCTACCGCTGCTATTGTACGATTGCCATCCGAGAAGGCCCCGAAGGTGAAGGCAAACAAGTAGTTTCGTTGTGAAACACAGCTAACTGTATCGCGACCTACCGGCAGTCATCACGCAATTGTGTGTTACTGCACGTGTGGCCGGTTCAAACTCCGACAACTCGAGCTCTCGGAAGAGGGGGAGAGATGAAGGCGGATGAACCGCGATGAAAGCTACCTGGTTGATCCTGCCAGTAGTCATATGCTTGTCTCAAAGATTAAGCCATGCATGTCTAAGTATAAGCTTTTATACGGTGAAACTGCGAATGGCTCATTAAATCAGTTATCGTCTATTTGATTGTGCCCTTACTACATGGATAACCGTAGTAATTCTAGAGCTAATACATGCGAAAAGTCCCGACTTCTGGAAGGGATGTATTTATTAGATTAAAGCCAATGCGTTTCACGACGCTTCTTGGTGATTCATAATAACTGTTCGAATCGCATGGCCTCGAGCCGGCGATGTTTCATTCGAGTTTCTGCCCTATCAACTTTCGATGGTAAGGTATTGGCTTACCATGGTGACAACGGGTAACGGAGAATTAGGGTTCGATTCCGGAGAGGGAGCCCGAGAAACGGCTACCACATCCAAGGAAGGCAGCAGGCGCGCAAATTACCCAATCCCGACTCGGGGAGGTAGTGACAATAAATAACGTTGCAGGCGCCTACGGCTTCTGCAGTCGGAATGAGTACAATATAACACCCTTAACGAGGAACAATTGGAGGGCAAGTCTGGTGCCAGCAGCCGCGGTAATTCCAGCTCCAATAGCGTATATTAAAGTTGTTGCAGTTAAAAAGCTCGTAGTTGGACCTCGGAGCAGGTTGATTGGTCCGCCCTGAAGGGTGCTGTACTGATCGGTCTGCTCTTCTTCGCGAAGACTCCGTGTGCCCTTAACTGGGTGGGCGAAGGATTCGCGACGTTTACTTTGAAAAAATTAGAGTGTTCAAAGCAGGCAATCGCTTGGATATCTCAGCATGGAATAATAGAATAGGACTTTGGTCTTATTTTGTTGGTTTCCGAGACCGAAGTAATGATTAATAGGGACAGTTGGGGGCATTCGTATTTCATTGTCAGAGGTGAAATTCTTGGATTTATGAAAGACGAACTACTGCGAAAGCATTTGCCAAGGATGTTTTCATTAATCAAGAACGAAAGTTAGGGGATCAAAGACGATCAGATACCGTCCTAGTCTTAACTATAAACTATACCGACTAGGGATCGGCCGGGATTTTTTAACTCGGTCGGCACCTTATGAGAAATCAAAGTCTATGGGTTCTGGGGGGAGTATGGTCGCAAGGCTGAAACTTAAAGGAATTGACGGAAGGGCACCACCAGGCGTGGAGCCTGCGGCTTAATTTGACTCAACACGGGAAAACTTACCAGGTCCAGACATAGGAAGGATTGACAGATTGAGAGCTCTTTCTTGATTCTATGGGTGGTGGTGCATGGCCGTTCTTAGTTGGTGG
>CALDGA010000038.1 GCA_937942085.1 uncultured Flavobacteriales bacterium | reverse complement strand
GGAGAAGATTTTGTGGACTTTTTGGGATATAATCCACTGTCTCACACCATTGATGTTAATCTGAAAGCAGAGGTAGTGGCCACAGGAGATTTAGAACAGCTTAGTGAAGAGATTAAAGCCGATGAGTTTGTATCGGACGTGCTATACGATCCGGATTTGATTGGATTAGTCAATGAGAATATAGAAAAGATCACCATGTTACTCGTGGGGATATCTCTAGTGTTGTTGTTTCCATGACCTTGGTGTTGTTTGTGGTTGGTGTTTTAGGACACTTGGTGCTGTCTGCCAAAGACTTAGGGGAAGCTGTACGAGAAAATTTCACCTTCACTTTGGTCTTGGACGAGCGCGTTCCGGAGGAGGAATTGAAGACGATTTTGAAATCGCAACAATTGGCCCCGTATGCAAAAAGTGCTGTGCTGATTACCAAAGAGGAGGCGGCGCAGACCTTGCAAGAGGATTTAGGCGAAGATTTTGTAGACTTTTTGGGATATAATCCACTCTCACACACCATTGATGTAAACTTAAAAGCAGAGGTCGTAGCTACGGGAGATTTAGAGCAGTTGAGTGCCCAAATCAAAGCCGATGAGTTTGTGTCGGACGTGTTGTACGATCCGGATTTGATCGGCTTAGTCAATGACAATATTGAAAAGATCACCTTATTACTCGTGGGAATTTCTGTGGTGTTGTTGGTGGTTGCCTTGGCACTCATTAATTCGAGCATTCGCTTGACTATTTATTCCAAGCGTTTCCTGCTGAAAACCATGCAGCTTGTCGGAGCGACTTCCGCCTTTATTCGTGGTCCCTATGTGTGGACCAGTGTGAGCTTGGGGCTGATTAGCGCGGCATTGAGTACAGGCTTGCTGTACGGATTAGGAATGGGCTTGGAGGAGTATTTCCCGGCGGTAGCCGCCATTTTTACTCTGGAGACCACTACCTTAGTGCTAGCGGGTGTCGTTGCTTTGAGCATCTTGGTACCGGGCATCAGCACGGCGGTAGCCATCCGACGATATTTGAAACTTAGAACAAACGAATTATACTACTAGATATGGAGAACAAAGACATGTTCATTTTTGACCGTCGCAAGTACTTGGTCCTGATTGCAGGGTTGGTTATGCTGGGTATTGGATTCGCCTTGATGTTAGGCGGCGGCGCGGAATCACCAGATGAGTTCAACCCGGAAATTTTCGGCACCCAACGCATCGGTATTGCTCCATGGTTCTTGTTCATCGGATTGGTCCTACCTATCGTGGCCATCATGATGAAGCGCAAAGACGCGTAATCCAAAAGCACTTTTATGACACCTATCCAAGCCATTATCCTGGGTCTTATTCAAGGCATCACGGAGTTTTTGCCTGTGAGTAGTTCTGGACATTTAGAAATAGGAAAACACCTTTTCGGTTTGAACATGACTGGAAGCGAGAGTTTAACTTTCGATGTGGTGGTACATGCCGGTACGGCTTTGAGTACTGTGGTGGTGTTCCGCAAGGATATCGGTCGAATTATCGCGGGTTTGTTGGAATTCCGATGGAACGATGAAACGAAGTTTGCTTCCTACATCCTCATCTCTATGATTCCTGCGGCCTTTATTGGCTTGGCGTTTGAAGATCAGATAACGGCGTTGTTTGAGGGCCAATTATTATTGGTCGGTGCCATGCTCGTGCTCACGGGTATTTTATTGTTTTTAGCGGACCGGGCGAAAGAAACGACGAAGTCGGTGTTCGGATTGGATGCATTCGTGATCGGATTGGCACAAGCCATTGCGATCCTTCCTGGGGTAAGCCGTTCCGGGGCGACCATCAGTACTTCGGTACTGCTTGGGGTGGACCGTCGCAAGGCGGCGCGCTTTTCGTTCCTGATGGTGTTGCCCATTATTTTGGGCAAAACCCTGTTGGATACAAAGGACATCATTGCAGGTCAGGCTGCGGGCGTGGAAGTGGATGTAACCACGTTGCTTTTAGGTTTAGCGGCAGCGTTTATTAGCGGTGTTTTTGCTTGTAATTGGATGATTGCCTTGGTGCGTCGTGCCAAATTGAAGTACTTCAGTTATTACTGTTTCGGCATTGCTGCCATCGTCTTGCTGAGCCAATTCTTCGGATTTTGACCGTAGAGGATATCGTTTCGGGCCAAGTATTGTTGGTCGATAAGCCTTTAGAGTGGACCAGCTACCAAGCGGTCGCCAAAATCAAGTACGCCCTTCAAAAAGTCACCGGGAAGAAGAAGTTGAAAGTGGGTCATGCCGGAACCCTGGATCCCTTGGCTACAGGTTTGCTCATTATTTGTGTGGGAAAGAAGACCAAGGAGATTTCGGATTTCATGGGGCTGCCTAAGGAATATGTGGCGCATATCAAGCTTGGTGCGACGACACCATCCTATGATTTGGAGAGTGCTATCGATGCTGAATTTCCTACGGATCACATCAATTTAAAAACCATAGAGGAAGCGCTGAAAGCGTTTACCGGTGAGATTTCACAAGTGCCGCCCATTTTCTCTGCCATTAAGAAGGATGGGGTTCGTGCCTACGAAAAGGCTCGTGCGGGTGAGGAAATAATAATGGCGCCGCGTGAGGTGCTCATTCATGAATTAGAAATTCTTGGTTTTACGGACCAATTATTAGAGCTGCGAGTCCTCTGTAGCAAGGGCACGTACATCCGTTCCTTGGCTCATGATATCGGCAAAGCTTTGAATAGCGGAGGACATTTGGTAGGATTGCGACGTACTAAAATTGGACCCTATGAAGCCTCAAACGGAAAAGGGCCCAACGAGTGGGCCCAGTACTTTTTCGATGAAGTCGCTTCCGCTTAGTCTAGGAAACGGCTCTTCCACAAATTCGAACTGAAATTTTTCATGCGGCTGAAGCCGTACAAGGCGGTCATCGCGCTCGTGGCGAAAACCATCCAGAAGAAGAAAATCGCGCGAATGTGCATGATGGTACCGGTATCTTTTGGACCGCGCATCACACTTTCCGGGAACAGTAGTGCCGTGAGTGCAGCAAACACGAATACGGTCTTCATGATCGTCTCGAAACTGCGGAACGGGTAGACCAAGATTTTGCGCAAAAAATGTAGGTCGTTCCCCCATTGTGCGAGCTGGTAGTAATAACCGTTCCCCATGGGCACCATGAGAATAGGATCTTTATCTTTTTCCGCCAGCTTGAACATCCCCGCCGGTGCAATCATCTTAAAACCTTTGATTTCCTTGCCTTGCTTGGCCTCGAAATCTTTGATGGCATCGATGGCTTCGGCAGGAAAGGTGCCGTTGAAGTGCTTGGAATCCAAGAACCTTAGACGGTAATCAATACACAGTTTTTTAATATCCTCAATGTGGTAAATGCGATTGACCTCCAATGCATCAAAGTCTAATTGCTCTTCGTCGCCAGTAGACTTAAAAAGGTTGCGCAGGATACGCTCGCCTTCATTGGGTTGATTCAACAGGGCCTTGAAACCTTCCAACACTTCCGTGTTTGAGGGTTGCGCGTTTTTCGCGCGGATATCACTAAGCTTTTCGAGTAGATTAACTCCCATTGTTTTTGCGCTAAAAAGTTATAGGAACCAATTCCGTGGCGGGTAGAGATAACAAATGTCGGTACTCTATGGTTCAAAGTCAATTGGTTTATTAAAAACTTGACAAGGGGGGTGCCGAAATCGTACCTTTGCACCTTTCTTATTATAAATTTCAAAGCCCGTAAGCTATGAAAATGAAACTCTCTCACTTTGACTATGAGCTGCCTAAGGA
>CALDGA010000037.1 GCA_937942085.1 uncultured Flavobacteriales bacterium | reverse complement strand
TGCATCTGACAATCCTTCGTAGGCGTCTATGTTCACGACAACTGGACAATTAACAGTGCCAGGGTTCAGGTTAGCAGTCCACCAATCAGCCTGATTAATTGTGCCGAATGACAAGTGTGCATGCTGAGCAAAAGCAACAGTATCTACAACTCCGCTTTCCATTGCCTGATAGGCCTCAGTTGCCGTCACAGAAGTTGGCGTGCCACCCACCGCTTTGAATGCAGCGCCAAGACCACCTGTAGCCCTCACACGCATGCCTTCAAAATCCGCCAGTTCATCACGCGGCTCACCTGTACCTACCAAGTTGTATTGAGGCATCGGTGAAGTCATGATGATCCGAGCATTCCACTGCTCCATCTCCTTTTTAACGGCAGGGTGATCGTACACCGCATGGCTGACCGCAACTTCTTGCTCAAGCGTTTCAACTCCTAAGAACGGCAATTCAAGAACGGTGATTGCGCGATTTTTGTCGCGGTGATACCCTGCACAGAATTGCGCCATTTCAAAAGCACCAATTGAAATCCCGTCCAGATTCTCGCGGTTTTTTGAAAGGCCACCATAACTGACATTCATAGTGAATTCGCCATTAGTTTTTGTAGATACCAGCTCTGCGAGTTTTTCTACGTGTTCTGTAAATGCACGGCGCTTACCCCAAACAGATACATTCCATTCTTCCGCTACCGCTTCAGTTGCGAATGATGCAATTATTGCCGCAGCAGCGAATTTTGCCATAGTTTTCATATAATTTCCTCCCAATTATGTGGCTTTAAGGTAACCTTGAATATTGCAGAAGCAAGAGGTTTTTGATTTACGCCGATAAGATTGGAAGCCGCAGATGAGCCATTGCGATGCCTGAGTTACGTGCATAGAATTCGAGATTGGATGGATTAGCCATAGACATTTTGAAACGGACAATGAGACTTGGTAGCGCAGCGAAAATATACCTTGGTCCAGAAGGGATGTGCATAAAATAAAGTCCCACAATTGAATCATATTTCGTTACCTGCAAGTTAGTGCTTTTTAAGCCTTACTCTTGACAAAAATTAAAGCTCACATTCAGAGCGCCTATCCTAATAATGCTAATGCAAAAAACTGCCTTCAACGTAATTCAGCAAGACAAAGGCGACCTAAAATAGATCGCCTTCAAAAAATTTCATGTAATTTGCGTTGACGCAAATTTTCGTTAGTAGCGGTGGGTAAGCTTCACACCAATTGACGTTACAGAACTTCCAGAAAGTTTCGCTGTGAAATTACCAGTCGTAGCGTCACCTCGTTCCGATTGGCTCAGACCAAAGCTCAAATCAGTGCCTTCATTTAAAGAATACTTAGTGCCAAGACTGATGGTTTTCGTTTCCCCTTGAGGGGAAAGTTCTGATGCCCCATTTCCATCACCATCCGAAAAGTAATAAGAAAGTGACGCAGACAGCTTATCACTGAACTTTCGCCCAATCCCAATACTAAAGTTTTCTCCATCTTCGAAACTTGTAATCTGCGCCAGCCCTGCAGCCGTTGGTACACTAACTTGATTATCAGCCCAATTCGATTGACGCACGCTTCCAAACAGTAAGGTATTCTCGGCTATACCGGTTTGAAAGCTAAGAGTTGTTGCATCCCCGATACTTGCAGTCGATTCTCCATTCGCTGCTGCACCACCGCCGGTTGTCGTGGGAATAGATAGCGCGATGTCTCCCTCAGCGACCAGTGATACTCGAAGTGCGATTTCAGGAATTTCGTATGCCACACCAAGTACTGTTCCAGTGCCACTTTTGCTACCTAAATTCCACACTGACGTGGTATCGATAAATGCATCACCGACCCCGGGTGCAGCAGGATCAGCAACTCCCAATTCCGAGGGTAACATCAATTGTCCGCCCGATACATCTACATATTTCAAGCCGCCAATTAGTGACAGGTTTTCATTTATCGAATAACGCGCGGCAAACATCGTCGTTGGAATAGAAACATCCGCCTTTATCTGGGCTGAGTTGGTTACAGCAGTAAATGTAGAATTAAAAGCTCCGGTCATTCCAGGCCCTGTGACTGCGCCGTAGTCCACATGCACACCATTTCCTGAGTTAGTGTGCCAAAATCCTAAATCTAAATTGTCATTAATTGCAGCTTTGAAGTTGCCCGTGATCACTGAAAAGCTTGGCGCGATATTCTTACCAGGTTCAAAGGAAAAAGCTCCACCTTGGCTGGCGGTAAAGGAAGGCGATACGGAGCCAACACCCAAATCTACCACCATTCCATCTGCAAACAAAAAATCGGTATCGATGTTTCTGCGCTCCAGTCCCGCTGCGTTACACAGCTGCGTCGATGCCACACAAAGCATTAGTGCTGTCTGGATTACCCTCATTATCAAACCCTCCTCGGTCATTCGCACGCCCTAACATTATTAGACGCTAATCAATTAAATGTCTCTGAAACAAGTTAAAAATTAGGAGATAAGTACTTTTTTTTGTCGACGTAATAAACTAAACGCAAATGAGAGTAATAAACACTTGGATTGTCAGAGACAGATCATGCGCAGCGCCACTATCACGCGAAACACAGCCGAGACGCAAATCTCGGTCACCATCAATCTAGATGGTACAGGACAATATGATAACAAGACAGGCGTGGGGTTCTTTGATCACATGCTCGATCAATTGTCACGCCATTCGCTGATCGACATGACGATTCGCGCCGTGGGCGATCATCACATCGACGATCACCACACGGTCGAGGATACAGGCATCGCGCTCGGTCAGGCCATTGTTCAGGCGGTGGGCGACAAAAAGGGCATCAATCGCTATGGCAGCTGTCTTTTGCCGATGGATGATGCATTGGTCCGCGCGGCGCTGGATATCTCGGCGCGTCCGTTTTTGGTGTTCAACTTGGATATGCCCACTCAAAAAATTGGAAATTTCGATACCGAGTTGGTGCGTGAATT
>CALDGA010000036.1 GCA_937942085.1 uncultured Flavobacteriales bacterium | reverse complement strand
GCTATTTTAGCAGAATTGAAATAACCCACCCATGCAAAAATATTTGAGTTTGTTCCTCAAAGGCATGGCCATGGGAGCGGCAGATGTCGTCCCCGGAGTCAGCGGAGGAACTATCGCATTTATCACGAATATTTACGAGGAATTAATAGGCAACCTCAGCCGGTTTGATGCGCATGCCATTAAGCTGCTTTTTCGGGGCCAATTCCGCGAGCTATGGTCCCACATCGGCGGTACCTTCCTCGCAGTACTCTTCGCTGGGATCTTCACCAGCGTGCTTTCACTAGCCTCCATCCTTGGCTATGCACTTGAGCACCATCCCACTGCCATCTGGAGTTTCTTCTTTGGCCTCGTATTCGCCTCCATCTTCATAGTCGGACGAAACATCACCCACTGGGGCACCCCGCAGATCCTTTCATTCATCATCGGAACCGCCATTGCCTATTGGGTAACCACATTACCTGCGGTAGGCGGTACAGAACACCCGCTCTACCTTATCCTCTGCGGCGCCTTGGCCATTTGCGCCATGATTTTACCGGGCATCAGCGGCAGCTTCATTCTTCTGTTATTGGGTGCCTACGCCACCGTGCTGAGTGCCGTCAGTGATCGAAACCTACTCATCATAGCCTATGTGGGCATCGGCGCAGTAGCCGGACTGATCAGCTTTACCAAAGCCTTGAAGTGGATTTTCGAGCACTACTACAACATTGCCGTGGCCCTGCTCTCTGGGTTCTTGTTGGGCTCATTAAACAAACTTTGGCCGTGGAAATGGGTGGTGGAATACTATGTAAAGCACGAAGGCACTCCGAAGGAAGAATACGTTCCGTTGATCACTGAAAATTTAGCCCCAGGGGCAGATTGGACGTTAGCCCTCCCCCTTGCCATTACCGGTGCGTTGGTGGTCTTTGGCTTAGAGTGGGCCGGAAAACTCAAGCGCGCATGATTCGTCTTGGCCTCATAGGACATCCTATCGGGCACAGCAAAAGCCCTGCCCTACACCATGGTTTCATGGAAGAAAGCGGTACTCCGGGTATATATCAGTGTTATGAGCGTACCACTATGGATCGCAAGGCCATGGTGGAGTTGTTCGATCAAGAAGGTTTAACAGGTATCAACATCACCATTCCATTCAAAGAACAAGCCCTTCATTGGTTGGATGAGGTAGATGAAGGTGCGAAAAGCATTGGTGCCATCAATACCATCGTAAAAACAGGCGATCGATTTGTGGGCTACAATACCGATGTAGACGGCATCGCCCAAACCTTAGACGCCTTGGGACCAGAACAACCTACCCTAGTATTGGGAGGCGGTGGTGCAGCAAAAGCACTTTGTGCAGTGTTAGAGGCGCGACAAACCCCCTACTTGATGGTCCAGCGACACGGAGCAGTGACCTACGACAGCTTGACGGAAGAACAAGCGTCGGCGCATCCCCGATGGGTTAATTGCACCCCAGTGGGTGGCCCCAAATACCCCGGCGATTATTTACCATTGCCATATAAGGTAATGACGAAGGAATTCGCCATCTTTGATATGACCTATGAACCGAACCCAACCCCAATGATGTTGAAGGGTAAGGAAATGGGCGCTGCCGTGATCGGCGGCAACCTATTGCTAACTGAGCAAGCGAAAACAGCATGGCAATTGTTTCATGCCGCTTACTACAAAAATTTGTAGATGATGAGTCAAGAAGAATTGGACCCACAAGAACACACGCAACCCACGGAGGAAACCAGCACACCTATGCCGGAAACGCCCGAGAGTAGCGAAGCTGTGGAAGAAACGGAAGAAGAGCAAAACACGGAAGTCAAAGCTGTAGAGGCCGAAGACGATCACGAAAGCCCTAAGGAGCGCAAGTTGATCATTCCAGATTTCGATGCCCTCACGGTAGAACAATCCCTTGAAATCATCGCCCAGCACATTGGCGAGCATGAGCCACAACGCATCAAAGGCGTGGTAGAGAGCGGACGGTCTCGAATATTACAAGAGCTCAATGCAGAGCGCGATGCAGCAAAAGCAGCCTTCATCGAAGAAGGCGGCAACAGCATCGATTTCCACTACGATCAGCCATTACGCAAGCAACTCAACACCACCTACGGCGGATATAGGGATAAGTTGCGCAAACATTACAGCCAGCTGGAGGCGGAACTCAGCACAAACTTGGCCACCAAACTTGATATCATCGAGCAAATCAAAGGTCTGCCAATGATGGAAGGCAGTGCCAAGGATAAATACGAAACATTTAAAGGATTGCGCGAGCGCTGGAATAATACTGGCCTCGTCCCAAAAGGTGATGCGCGCAACGTATGGGCAAACTACAACCACCACGTCGATAACTTCTTCGACTACTTGAGAATGGCCTACGACCTCATCGAGATTGATTACCAAAACAACCTCGCCGAAAAGGTCGCCCTATGCGAATCTTTGGAGAATATGTTGGCCGGCGATGCCTCTGCGAAGATTTTCAAAACGCTACAACAGGCGCACAGCAAGTGGAAGAGAATTGGCCCAGTACCACGCGAACACAAAGACCAGCTTTGGGAGCGTTTTAAGGCCATTACCAGCAAGGTCCATGAGCTGAGAGATTCCTTTAATGAGCAAATCAAGGCGCAAAACGATGAAAAAATTGCCGCGAAGAAAGAAGTTGTGGCGAAAATCCAGGCGCTGACCGCAGAGCTGCCGACCAAACATGGCGGATGGCAGAAAGCCAGCAAAGCGTTGGAGGCCTTACGTGGCGAGTTTAAGAAAATTGGCTTCGTGAAAAGCCAAGAAAACTCCGTGGTTTGGGAAGAATACAAAACGGCCCAGCGTGAGTTCAATAGATTGAAAAACGCCTTCTACAAGGAGGAGAAAAAAGCACAACGCGTAAATCTAGAAAAGAAACAAGCGTTGATTGAGCTCGCCGAGAGCGTGAAAGACAGCGATGATTTTGCAGCCACTGCACAGGTGCTCAAAAAAGCACAGCAAGATTGGAAGAAGTCCGGTTATGTCCCTAAAAAAGAAGGAGACAAACTTTGGGAAGCCTTCCGTAGTGCCTGTAACCATTTCTTCGATCGCATGCACGGTGAACGCAAAGCCATAGAAAAGCAAAGCAATGCCGCTCAGAAAGCCAAAGAAGATTTCTTGGCCGGAATGAAGAAAGCCAAAGTTGCCTCGCTAGACGATGCCATTGCCTTAAGTGAGCAGTGGGGCGCATTAGGCCAAGGCGGCAAACGTGAGCACGACCAAAACTTTGATACGTTGTTGGCGGAAAAAGTAGCACCGCTAGGCCTTAGTGCCCAAGAGGTGGAAGCTGCGTTGATGCAAGCGAAGGTAAAAGCCATGGTAGAGGCCGACGATCAAGACGGATTGTTCCGCCAGCGCGCTGCCATCCGTGAAGGATTGGATAGCGCTAAGAAGGAATTGCACCAGCTTGAAAACAACATTGCGTTCTTCTCTGCCTCGAAAGGAAACCCATTATTGGAAGCGGCATTGGCAAAAATTGAAGAACAGAAAGCCTTGGTAGAGCATTACACCGCCATGCGCAAGCTTTTCAATAGCCTACTGAAATAATCCGGCATGAAGTTTAAGCTCGTAGCTCCATTCGAGCCGATGGGAGATCAGCCCACGGCCATCAACGATTTGGTAGAAGGGCTGAACGGCGGCGAGCGGGATCAAGTATTGCTTGGGGTGACCGGGTCTGGAAAGACCTTCACCGTTGCGAACGTCATCGAACGTACCCAACGCCCTACCCTCATCCTTTGCCACAACAAGACGCTAGCGGCCCAACTCTACGGGGAGATGAAGGAGTTCTTCCCTGAGAACGCGGTTGAATATTTCGTCAGCTACTACGATTATTACCAGCCTGAAGCCTACGTTCCTTCCTCCGGTCTGTACATCGAGAAAGACCTGAGCATCAACGACGAGATCGAAAAGCTTCGCTTGAGCACCACCTCCTCCCTATTGAGCGGACGCCGCGACGTGATTGTGGTCGCCTCCGTCAGTTGTTTGTACGGGATGGGGAACCCCGAGGCCTTTAATAGTTCTGTGGTCCAATTAAAAGTAGGCGACACCATCGCCCGCCAAGCCCTGCTCCACGCCTTTGTTAACGCCCTCTACGCCCGAACCGCAGCCGAGTTCAAACGCGGTAGCTTTCGCGTAAAAGGCGATACCGTAGACATTTTTCCGGCTTACGCGGAAACCTACTACCGCATCAGTTTCTGGGGCGATGAAGTGGAGAGCATTGAACACATGGACCCGATCAGCGGCCAACGCATCGAACACATGGATGAAATGCGCCTGTTCCCTGCCAACCTATTCGTCACCGAAAAGGACCAATTACAACACGCCATCCACCAAATCCAGGACGACCTCATGCAGCAGGTGGACCACTTCCGCAATGTGAGTCGTCCACTGGAAGCCAAGCGATTGGAGGAGCGCACCAATTTTGATTTGGAGATGATACGGGAATTGGGCTACTGTTCCGGTATTGAGAACTACAGCCGCTACCTCGACGGGCGCGCTCCCGGCGTACGCCCCTTCTGTTTGCTCGACTACTTTGCCGACGACTTCCTGCTGGTAGTCGACGAAAGCCACGTAACCATACCCCAAGTACGCGCCATGTACGGCGGTGACCGCTCGCGCAAAGAAAACTTGGTAGAATACGGCTTCCGTCTGCCGGCAGCCTTGGACAACCGTCCCCTGAAGTTTGAGGAATTCGAGCACATTCGTGGACAGGCCTTATTTGTCAGTGCCACACCAGCCGAATTTGAGCTCGAGCTCAGCGGCGGGGTCTTCGCCGAACAAGTCATCCGCCCCACCGGCCTGCTCGACCCTGTGGTTGAAGTACGCCCGTGCGAGAACCAAGTCGACGACCTCATGGACGAAATACGCATTCGTGTAGAACGCGACGAGCGCGTCCTGGTCACCACGTTGACCAAACGAATGGCGGAGGAGCTGACCAAATACTTCACGCGTTACGACATCCGATGCCGCTACATCCACAGCGACGTCGATACACTAGAACGTGTAGAAATTATGCGCGATTTGAGACTAGGCACCTTTGACGTACTGATCGGAGTAAACCTGCTCCGCGAAGGATTGGATTTCCCTGAGGTAAGTTTAGTGGCCATTATGGACGCGGATAAAGAAGGTTTCTTGCGCAGTACGCGCTCCCTCGTGCAAACCATCGGACGGGCGGCGCGCAACGTAAACGGAATGGCCATCCTGTATGCCGATAAAATCACGGATAGTATGCAGCGTACCATCGATGAGACCGCGCGCCGCAGAGAAAAGCAAGATGCGTTCAACAAGGACAACGGCATTGTCCCTACTGCCCTTAGAAGCAGTCGAGACGAAATCCTTACTAAATCCAGTGCCGTAAACAAGGGCGCCCAATACAAGGAGGGCATGGCCTCTGTAAAAGCCGCAGAAGAAGCGGTCAACTACACAAGCCAAGAAGATCTTGAAAAGCGCATCAGGGACACACGTAAAGGCATGGAAACCGCTGCAAAATCTATGGACTTCATCGAAGCCGCTAGACTGCGCGATTTACTCATCGAACTAGAAAGTAAAAGGGAAAAGCGCTAGTTACAGGTAATGCGCCACACCTACAGCAAAGGTCCATACCTGGTGCCCGTCAATACGCTGGTCTAAATACAAAGTGGGCGTCCACTCCCATCGGTCGTTCATCGGCACCTCGCCTTCAATCCCCACACGCATCAGGGTCTTCATTTCACCATTTTCAACGGTAAGCCCAGGGCCTACCCCAAGCAAGACATTGTGAGAGAGTCGGTAGAAAATATCCAACGTAGAGACCATCGGTGTTTGAAGTTCAATGGTTTCCCCTAAGTCATTTTCAATGAGGTAGTTTTCCAATTCAATATCACTATGCCAACCGATGGACCAATGGTCATTGAGGTGGTAATCCACATCCATACCCCAGGTAGGCACAAAGAATACACCTTCTCCCCCAACCTCCGGAACCATACCATGTCCGATAAGCAATGCAAGACGCAAGGGATGACGATGGTGGTGAGGATCCGGTTCCGCCTGATGTTGGTGGTGCTGTGCCTGTGCATTCCATCCTAGAACCACGGCAAACATGAGCGAAAAGAAAGTTTTCATGACGGAGTAATAAGCGCAAATTTGCTACTTTTCACTTCCCACGAGCATAACAAATATCACACTCATGATTTACGTATCCATTGGCCTTGGTTTGCTGTTTTTTAGCATGGGTTTTATCATTACCCCAAGCAATGCAAAATACCTGCTCAGTGGATACAATACAATGAGCAGTGAGGACCAGGAGAAGTTTCCCATTGTGGAATACCTCAAGGGCTTCAAGACCTTTCACATTTGGTTTGGAATCATATATACACTGTTATCGGTGATTTTCTACCTCCTCGATTCGGACTTGGTTGGCTACCATCTGGGCATCACTCCCATTCTTGCCTATGGCTATTTCTTCTGGACATCCCGTAAATACAACGAAGGTTTGAGCAGCGCCACGAAGAACAATACGACCATCGGATT
>CALDGA010000035.1 GCA_937942085.1 uncultured Flavobacteriales bacterium | reverse complement strand
TGGTCACTGTGGTATGCGGTCCCGCCCACAAGGACGGTCTGCGGGGCTGCATGCTCGAGGTATTGAGCGATGAAATTCGGTTGAACCGGGAGGGCATCGGCGTCCAAAAACAGCAATTGAGCGCCTTGGCTCAACGCAACGAGGTGGTTTCTATTAGCAGCGCGTCCTCTTAGTTCCGTGTAGTGATTGTAGTGTACGCGGGGATGCTGGGTCCAATTCTGTTTCAGGGGGTGAGCCTCGGAACATTGGTCCGAGATGAGAATTTCCGTGTTGGATAGGGAAGGATTGGCTTCTATTTCGCCAAGTAGCGCCTCAATCAACGACCCGACATCATTGCCGTAGCTGGCAATGCAAATGCTGAGGTCGATGCTCTGGTGCTCCATGAGTTAAACGCTTTGTCCCTTGTTATCCGTGACCGTTCCTTCGGCAACTTTGAGTGTGCGTTGGTGGTACTTGTGGATCATTTGATAATCGTGAGTGGCCATAATCACGCTCTTGTTCTCCTCAGTTAAACGAAGGAGCAGCGCCATTATTTCCTCTGAAGTACGCGGGTCCAAGTTTCCCGTGGGTTCGTCCGCCAAAATAATTTTCGGATCGTTCAACAGTGCTCTGGCGATGGCCACGCGTTGTTGCTCCCCGCCTGAAATTTCGAACGGGCTCTTGTGCTTTTTGTTTTGCATGCCCACCCAAGACAATACCTCCACGATGCGTTTGGCGCGTTCTTCCTTGTCTTTCCAGCCGGTGGCGCGGAGTACGAAGTCTAGGTTGGCCTCCACCGTGCGGTCCGTGAGCAGCTGAAAATCTTGGAATACAATGCCCAATTCTCTTCTCAAACTAGGAATGTCTTTGTCCTTCAATCCCTGGAGGTCGTGGGTCCCTACTTGGCCACTGCCCACCTGCAAGGGTAGGTCGCCGTAGAGGGTCTTCAATAAGGAACTCTTGCCAGATCCCGTTTGTCCGATGAGGTAGATGAACTCGCCGGGTTGTACATTAAAACTTACGTTGCTAAGGACCAAGTGTTTGCCTTGGAAAATGCTTGCTTTATCGAGGGATACTAGCGCCATAGGATGCGTTCAAATTCAATGTTGAAGGGTGATTTTCAAATGTAGGACAAATACCAAAACGGCGAACGAGAGCGTTTTTGAAGATGTGAATAACTCCAATGAATTGGTCCCTAACCACAAGGATTCCCCGTTGGAGGACACTTATTTTTAAGGATAAACCCAATGTAGATGAGAACAACCCTCTTCTTATTCCTTTCGCTAGTGTTTTCGGGGGCTACGATGGCGCAAGAAACAGCGCTCGAGCACGGACATGAAGCGACGTTCAACGAAAGTGTTGCCCTGTTTGATGAAGGATTATATGCTGCGGCCCGCGTAGGCTTCGACGACATCCTTTCTACAGATTTGCCGCTCCAAAGCTTTCTCAAGGAAGAAAGCAGCTACTACCGCGCCATGTGTGCACTGTACTTGATGAACGAGCACAGCGAATACTTCTTGACGTATTTCGCCAATACCTACCCGCTGAGTCCGAGATGGCAAGAAGCCCACGTCAGCGCTGCCAACTACTACTTCAACAACCGCCGTTACCGCAAGGTGGTGCAATGGTTGAGTGCCATAGATGCGGCAGATGTGCCAAATTCTTTCAAAAGCGAATACTACTTCAAGCTCGCCTACAGCTACTTGTTGGAGGACGACATTGAGAAAGCCAGAAACTTATTCTTTCAGGGAACCTCCTATTCCGGAGAGTACCAAACCCATCACAAATACTACTATGGCCACATTGCCTACGAGGCGGAACAATATTCAACGGCCATTGCTCAATTTGAATCACTCATTGGCGATGAGAAATTCGGCGGTGTGGTGCCCTATTACTTGAGCCAGATCTACTACAAAACTGGAGATGTAGATGAATTGCTTCGCGTCGGGGAAATGTTGTTGGCCCAAGCGGTGGAGAGCCGTGCTGCGGAAATAGCCAAACTCATCGGCGAGGGATACTACCAGAAGAAGGATTGGGCGCAAAGCGCCAAGTACCTAGAGAAGCACCAGAGCCTTGGCGGCAAGCTCAGCGATGATGACCACTACAAGCTCGGCTTTGTATTGTACAAGACCGGTCGCTACGAGGAAGCCATCCAAAGCTTCAACAAAATTCACAGCCGCGGTGATGATATGGCGCAAAGTGCCTACTACCACTTGGCCGATTGTTACCTGAAAACAGGTAAAAAGACCGAAGCGCAAACCGCCTTTTTGACGGCAAGCGAGAGCGGAAGCAATGATGCCATTCGCGAAGACGCTTATTTTAATTACGCCAAGCTGGCCTACGACAGTAGCACGCCCTTCGAGCAACCTTTGGACATCTTCCAAACGTTCTTGAAGCGCTACCCGACGAGCAAATACCGCACGGAAGCCAACGAATATTTGGCTAGCCTTTATTTGAATTCGAAAGATTATGAGCGTGCGCTTAAAGCCATCTCAGCCGCAGGTCTAGAACAGCCAACAATGCAAGGCGCTTATCAAAAGGTGGCTTATTTCCGCGGTGTGCAGCACTTCAATGCCATCCAATACCCGGCGGCACAAAGTCATTTTGAGAAATCATTGGACTATCCGTTGAACAATGTGTACACGGCCCTGGCGCACTACTGGTTGGCTGAAATTCACTACCGCCACAAGGATTATAACCTCGCGCTGAAGGAGCTCAATGCCTTTGAGGCGACGCCTGGCTCGGCCATGCTCAGCGAGTACAAACGCAGTCTGTACAACAAGGGGTACACCTACTTCAGTAAAGAAGATTACGGCAGTGCCGCGACGAATTTCAGGTTGTTCTTGGAGCGTTCGCGTCAAGGGAGCCGATTGTCGATCGATGCAGAGCTTCGCTTGGCGGATTCTTATTTCATGACCGGTCAGTACGACAATGCCATCAAGTACTACAACTTTTACCTAAGCCATGTGCCGGCAGATGCAGACTACGCTTATTTCCAACGCGCCTTGTGTTTTGGATTGGTAGACGAGCCCGCCAAAAAGGCCACGGCTTTGGAGGCACTCGTGAGCAACTTTCCGAAATCTGTATATGCGACGGATGCGTATTTCGAATTAGGGGAGACCTACATGAAGCTCGACAATACGGCTAAGGCGGAAAGCATCTTTACGGATTTCATCAAGGATTATCCAAAATCTCGTTTCATCAAGAATGCCAAAATTGCCTTGGGCTTGATCTACAGAACCCAGAATAAAGGGGAGAAGGCCTTGGGTGCTTTCACTTCTGTCGTTGAGGAATACCCGAACACGCCGGAAAGTAAAGAAGCACTGGGCTTGGCTAAGATTCAATATTCAGAGTTGGACCGCTTGTCGGATTACGTGGACTGGATTCAAACCCTTACCGGAACAAACATCGGTCAAGGTGCCCTTGATTCCACGCTATACAATGCAGCCTTCGACCGTTACAGTTTTGGCGATTGTGATGGCGCGAAAAAAGGCATGTTGGAGTACATCGCGAAATTCCCAGATGGCATCTTCCGTGTACCGGCGAATTACTATGCCGCAGAATGTGCCTTCGCAGAAGGAGACGATGTGGTGGCACTTGCCGGTTATGAATTTGTCGAAAGTTCCGGAGAATTGAGCTTCCGCAAGCGCACCGTAGAGCGTTTGGCCAGTCTGTATTACGCCAGCGAGGATTATGAAAACGCCTTTACCTATTTCCAGCAGGTGGTTAGCTTGGTGGGCAATGCGGATGAAGGTCGCCGTGCGAGATTGGGATTGATGCGTTGTGCGAAAGCGCTAGAGGATGTGCCGGTGATCATGCAATATGCGGAGAGCTTGTTGCAGGATGAAGGTTTGCCTGTAGAGTGGCGCTCAGAAGCCTTGCTGAACGCCGCGCGTAGTGCTCTGGCCTTGAACGACAGTACAAATGCCAAATTGTATTACACCCAGGTGGCTGCAGAAATTAAAGGTGAGGCGCAGGCCGAGTCGAATTACTACTTGGCCCAGTTTGAATACGTGCAGTCCAAATATGAGGCGTCGAATGAACGCATCTTCTGGATGATCGATAATCTACCCACGTACCCGCAGTGGCGCTGGAAGTCCTTGCTGTTGATGGCAAAGAACTATGCCGGCTTGCAGGATGATTTCCAAGCGAACTACACCTTGGATTACATCTTGGAGAATGCGGAGGGTACTATTGTCGCGGAGGCGCAACAGTTTAAATCTGATCTCGCTCGTCGAAGAGCCGCTGAGGAGGCACAGGCCCAAATCTCGGATACACTTGAGGTGGTGCCGACGGAGATGGAAGAATTAGAAGAATTGGACCAAGAATAAACCCAACTGAAGCAATGAAAAAGATTCTATATACCGCAATATTCTTGGCTCCACTGAGCTTGTGGGCACAAGAAGAAACAGGAGATGAAGTGAAGAGCGTAGAAATTCGGGTGGTGGAAGATTACCAGGCCCAGGTGCGTGCGGCGCACAAGATTTCTGAGCAACCCTCCTTCACGGATACGACCTCGGAGAAATTGCCTGTGGTCGTGCGTATTCAGCCTAAGGGCATGACCATCGATTTCCAGCCGGATCCTATTCCTGCCATCAAACTGGGCCGTGTGAAACTGCCTAAGCTGCCTACGCAACGCGTAAGTGTTGGGGGCGGTATGTACAGCAGTTCCTTTGCAGATGTGGTCTTCTCCTCTCCGCGTTCGAGAAAGAACGTTTGGGGAATTAAAGTGCATCACGAGGGCGCAAGATCAGGCGTACTCAATACTGCGTATGACCTGCAGCCGGCGTACGAGAATTCCATACTCACGGACTTTCAGCGTGCGACTAAGAATTGGAACCTGAAAACCCAACTCCTGTTAGATGCGGATTATGCGAGTTTCTATGGGATTATGGATACCACGGGGGCAACTGCTTTGTCGCCTACGCCGCACGAGTGGAACTTGAGTGCCGGGCTGAGCCAACAATGGTTGAGAACCTCGAATCCTACGTCCAAAGTACCTGCCGCCTACCGCAGTGGTGGCGTTGCTTACCAGTTCACGAATGCAGGTATTGGAGCGCACGAGCATTTGGCGAAAACCATGCACCGCATCGAAGTATATGCCGATGAGGCGCAGATCAATGTGGATTTAGGGTACCAATTTGGTCAATATTCACTCACCGAAATGGTTTTTGAGCCTCGAACAAATCAGTACCATCATTTCTACCTAAGCCCTCAGACGCAAGGCAAAAACGGGATGTTGAACTACCAATTTGGATTGACCTTCGCAGGGACGATTAATAACGAAGGCGTGGAGCATCAAGGCACCTATTACATCTTCCCAAACATCAACCTTCAAGCAGAGGTCTTGAAGCGCACCTTGGCCGTGTATGGCGGTTGGGATGGCCGTGCACAGCAGCAAACCTTAAGCACCTTATTGGCCAATGTGCCTGTAATCTCTGGGGATCAGGCCTTGGCACTCACAGGGGAGAACAGAGGGTATGTCGGTATGCAAGGCGCCTTGGCCGGAAAGCTGCAATACCGTGTAGAAGGGTCTTTGGCTTTTGTGATGAATGATGTGCAATTCGAAAGAGATAGTACCACTTCAACCATCAATGATATGGCGGCGCTCCGAGTAGGCTATGCCAATTACACACGTTCTCGCCTTCGTGCGGAATTAAACTTGCCCATGGACGCCTTCACTGCTAGTGTTTATAGCGAACTCAATGCCTATGCAGGTGCCGATGAATTTATCGGTGCCGAAGGCCGCGTTTTAGGTGCCTTGTTGCGATTAGACCAAGGCGACGTGCACTTAACCTCCAACTTCAAATATGTTGGTGGACGTTATGCGGGTACTTCTGAAAAGGGCATCTATGAGTTAGGTGATTACATGGATGTCAGCCTAGATTTAGGGTATACCATTAACGAGAATTTAGGAGTGAGTTTGAGGGCGTATAACCTCTTGAATCAACGCTATCAATTATGGAGCGGTTACGAGGTTCGCGGAACACGTGGACTGTTTGTGTTGAACTACCAATTTTAATGGCCCAAATCCTCGGGAAATCCCGAAAATGTTGATAACCTTGTTGGTAACTGCAAGAGGGGCTTAGGCCCCTTTTGTCGCTTTTTGAGCCCCTAAAAGTTATCTTTGTTAAGATAGCATTAAGCGAACTTACGCACTGATATTTATGAGTGAACAAGAGAAGAATTACGACGGTGGTTCCATTCAGATTCTGGAAGGACTAGAGGCCGTTCGAAAACGCCCCGCCATGTACATCGGAGACATTGGTCTCAAAGGATTGCACCACCTTGTTTATGAGGTAGTTGATAACTCTATTGACGAAGCATTGGCCGGTCACGCGAAGGACATCTACGTGACCATTAATGAAGATAATAGCATCACCGTTAAGGATGATGGTCGTGGGATTCCCACGGATATGCACCCCAAAGATGGACGCTCTACCCTAGAGGTGGTAATGACGGTCCTTCACGCTGGGGGTAAATTTGATAAAGATTCCTACAAGGTTTCCGGTGGTTTACACGGGGTAGGGGTTAGCTGTGTGAATGCATTGTCTATTATGCTCCACGCAGAAGTGCACCGAAACGGTAAGAAGCACGAGGTTGAGTTTTCTCGTGGAGTGGCAAAATACCCTACGCGTGAGATCGGCACGACAGATTATCGCGGAACGATCGTGACCTTTAAACCGGACCACGAAATCTTCGAGGAAACCGAATACCACTACGAGATCTTGGCGAAGCGCATGCGCGAATTGGCCTTCTTGAACAAGGGTATCGCTATTACCTTGAAGGACCTTCGTGAACTCGATGAAAAAGGCGAGCCTATTGGTGAGCGTTTCTTCAGTGAAGATGGATTGGCTGGTTTTGTAAAGTACATCGACAGTAACCGTGAGGTTATTATGCCTGAGGTGATGTGTATGGAAGGAGAGCGCGATGGCATTCCAGTGGAAGTGGCCATGCACTACAATACTACCTTCAACGAGAACATTCACTCGTACGTCAACAACATCAACACGCATGAGGGTGGTACGCACTTGGCGGGATTCCGTCGTGCTTTGACCCGCACATTGAAGAAATATGCGGACGAAAGTGGGTTGTTGGCTAAAGAAAAAGTTGAAATCGCCGGGGATGATTTCCGTGAAGGTTTGACAGCGGTAATCTCTGTGAAGGTGATGGAGCCTCAGTTTGAGGGTCAGACTAAAACCAAGCTTGGAAACAAAGAAGTCAGCGGTGCAGTGGATAAGCTCGTTGGTGAGATGTTGACGAACTTCTTGGAGGAGCACCCGAACGAAGCGAAAGTCATCGTTCAAAAGGTATTGCTTGCAGCCAAGGCTCGTGTGGCTGCTAAGAAAGCCCGCGAAATGGTGCAGCGCAAAGGCACCATGTCTTCCATGGGCTTGCCTGGAAAGCTGAGCGATTGTTCTGAAACAGATCCGCATGTATGTGAAATCTTCCTTGTGGAGGGTGATTCTGCCGGTGGTACGGCGAAACAAGGTCGTGACCGTAATTTCCAAGCTATTCTTCCGCTTCGTGGTAAGATTTTGAACGTTGAGAAAGCCATTTCTCACAAGGTCTTTGAAAACGAAGAGATCAAGAACATGTACACCGCTCTTGGTGTAAGTGTGGGTACAGAGGAGGATAGTAAAGCCTTGAATCTGGATAAACTCCGTTACCACAAGATTGTGATCATGACGGATGCCGATGTGGACGGTAGCCACATTTCAACGTTGATCTTGACCTTCTTCTTCCGCTACATGCGTGAGTTGGTAGAATTGGGCTACGTATATATCGCTACTCCGCCATTGTATTTGGTGAAGAAAGGCGCGAAGCAAGCCTATGCCTGGGATGATAAGCAACGCGATCAAATTGCTCAAGAGTTTGGTGGTGATGGAGGTTCCGGTGTCGGTATCCAGCGCTACAAGGGTCTTGGGGAGATGAACGCAGAACAACTTTGGGATACTACCATGAATCCTGAGGAGCGCATCTTGAAGCAAGTGACCATCGATGATAGCGCGGAAGCAGATCGTGTATTCTCCATGTTGATGGGAGATGATGTACCGCCACGTCGTGATTTCATCGAGCGCAACGCCAAATACGCAAACATTGATGCTTAATACAGGCATAACGATACGAAAAGCCTCCTTTCTAGGGGGCTTTTTTGTATGCCTTGTACTCACTGCTCTCGCGGGGTGTGAGCCTCAAAGGGAAGCGGATAAAATGGTCTTCAGGTATAATGAGCCGGCAGGCATACCTACCCTGGATCCAGCGTTTGCTAAGGATAAGAGCACCATTTGGGCGGTACAGCAATTGTTTGAATCCTTGGTGGCCTTAGATGCCGAGAATGAAATAGTTCCTGCCTTGGCGACTCATTGGTCGGTTTCGGAGAATGGCCGAGTCTATGAGTTCTCCTTGCGCGAGACCTACTTTCATGATGGAAGAAAGCTCAGTCCTGCAGATGTGGTGTACAGTCTCAAGCGATTGCAAGATCCTGCTATCGCCTCTCCGGGCAGTTGGGTATTGGACGATGTTTTGGACATTCATGAGAGTGTGGCGGGTACTGTGATCGTTGAGCTACATGCACCCAATGCCTCGTTCTTGTCCCTTTTGGCTATGCCGTATTGCGGGGTGATGCCTGCGGGGGCTGCGGAAGCGGCTACTTCGCCGGTGGGCACGGGCCCTTTCAAGATGCACCGCTGGCCTTATGGGGAGAAATTGGTCCTTCATAAACACGAGCAATACTGGAAACAGGATGCCGAAGGGCAGTCGTTGCCGTATTTAGACGGCATCAGCGTATCCTTCTTGCCGGATCAGCAGAGCGCTTTTTTGGAGTACCTCAGTGGGAACTTTGATTTTTTACCGAATCTCGACCCCAGCTTTAAAGACGATTTGTTGACCAAATCTGGTGAACTGCAATCGCGATACCAAGAAGGTCACCGGTTGGAGCGCACACCGTTTTTAAATACGGAGTATTTGATTTTCAATGCTGAAAAAGGGTTGCCAAAGGAACTTCGTTGGGCCCTTAATGCGGGAATCAATAGGGAAGAAATGATACAGTCTCTTCGCAATGGCGTGGGTATTCCTGCGCGTGGAGGAATCGTGCCCTTTGGGTTACCAGAATACCAGGATAGCATTGGGGCTGTCTATGCGCCGGATTCGGTGGCAGCGCTGTTGGCCACTATGGAATTGCCCGAACTGACCCTGGTTACCGTTGCGAATTACCGAGATCTGTGCGAGTACGTGCAGGGTGAGATGGCCGGCTTAGGATGGTCCATAGCCGTCAATGTAGTGCCTTCTGCGACCTTGAGGAGTGAGAAGAGTGCGGGCACCTTGGACTTTTTTAGGGCCAGTTGGATTGCGGATTACCCGGATGCTGAAAATTACTTGATGCTGTTCTACAGCGGGTACAAGGCACCAAATGGACCGAACTACAGCTTGTATGAGGACGCGCGTTATGATGCAATGTACGAGCGGATACGTGCCCTACCGCCAGGTGAGGAGCGCAGTGCGTTGATGCGCGAGGCGGATCAGTACCTCATGCAAGAACAAGCGTTTGTGCCTTTGTTTTACGACGAGGTGCTGCGCGTTTATCCAGAATATGTGAGAGGTGTGGAGTCGAATGCCCTCAATGCCCTTAATCTTCTTGAGGCTCGGTTCGAGCGCTAAAGGTGGTGATTAGCGGACGGTGATCGCTGAAGGCTACATCGCTGAGGTATTGTCCTGAATAAGGCAATTGTTCATTTACCAAGGTCCAGTCGATGCGCAATGGTACGCCCTTTTGTAACAGTGGAAGGTAGGAGCCCCATGCGCCGGATCCTTTGAAGAGGTAGGGATCGTCCAATTTCCATAGCAAGCGCGCGTACAAATTTCCGCCTGGAACGGAGTTGAAGTCTCCGGTGAGTATCACAGGATAAGGGCTTTCGTCGACCCATTGCAATATGCTTCGCCCTTGTTTGCCTCGGTCTCTGTCCGAACGGGCGATTTTCTTAGCCATGAATTGGCCCTTTTCAATCCATTCCTCGCGAGAGGGCTCAATCTCCATGTCCATGTCCTTAATGCCGGTAGAGCTCAGGTGGATGTTGATAATGCGAATGGTGTCGTTGGGTAGCGCGATGTCGGCATAACCTGCGCTTCGCTTCGCATAGGAGTTCTCTTCGATGGCCTCAAATACCAAGGTACCGTGGTTGATGATGGGGAATTTTGAATAGATCGCGGTACCAATTCTCTTGTTGTTCGGTGCATAGACCCGGTATGGGTAGTGTGCGGCCACCGGATTGGCGACACTGCGACGCATCTCTTGGCTACATAAAATGTCGACGCCTTCCGTTTGAGTCCATTGCGCAATATCGTTGGCGATGCCTCGCTGCTGGTAAAAGGCGCGAACGTTGTAGCTGGCCACCTTCCAAGTGGTTTGTTCGGGAGCCGGCGAGGTGCCTATGGGAAATTGCGCCATCACTGGGAAAAACAGCAGCCCCAAGGCGATGAGGTTTTTGAGCATGTGCTGAGGGCGGAATCGGGCCCAGATCAGAATCATGATCAAATGTGGGAACAGTAAGAATGGAAACAGAATGCTCAGTACTCCGGAGCCGGGAATCCAATGGCCGGGGAGTAATGATCCAAAACCGATAAGTAGTGTGGCGTAAAAGAGTCCTACGTTGAACGTTCGCAGTATCCAGAGGCGCTTTTTCACTGGTCCTTGGAGATTTTAAACAAATAGGCCTTTTCCTCCTTGCTCAAGCTGTCGTACCCCTTTTCCTTGATCTTATCAAGGATCGCGTCCATTTTGGCAGTATCCGTTTTTGGGGTGTCCGATTTTTTCGTCTTCACCTCCTCATACTTGGTATAATTGCGCTCGCCAAATTTGAAACCCTTGCGTTTGCGTGAGTTTCTGTAGAGGGTGTTACGCACCGCATCGATCACTTGGAACAGGTAAACATTCCATTCGTGGCCGTTGCGCATGCTGCGAATGAAGAAATAGGCGACGATGGCTCCACCGAGGTGGGCGATGTGGCCGCCGGCATTGGAGCCGGTCAAGCTGAGAATATCGAGCAGGACAATGCCTGCGGCAAGCATCCAGTATTTTACTTCGAAGATCCCCCATAATCGGACCGGCATATTGGGCAAATACATGGCCCCGGCAACCAACACTGCAATGGTTCCGGCACTGGCACCAACCATAGACCCCGCACCCAAAATAGGGCTGATGTTGTAGAGGATGATGTAGAGCAGTCCGCCGCCAATGCCGCCGTAGATGTACAATGCGAGCATGCGCTTTTCGCCCAAATACTCCATGAGCATCTTGCCCGAGAAGTATAGGATGAGCATGTTGAAGAGGATGTGGCGGAAGCTGAAATGTGTAAACATGTAGGTCAGCAAGGTCCACGGACGGGTGGCTAGTTTCCACGGAGTGGACGGTAGGGCCAATAGATCGTCGGCTAGGCGAGGGATTAAGCCCATCTGGCCGGTCAATAGGGTGATAAATGCGTTTGAGATGCTGTACAAAAGAAACACCCCAATGTTGAGGTACAGCAATCGGGTCAAGTAATCGCCCTTGAATGCGTCGTGTTTGATTCTATCGATGAAGTCACTCATGTCCTGGGGTCTGGAATCTTAAAGATACATTTCTCTTCGCCATTTTCTGATGAGCAGGTAGCCGAAAAGCATCCCGCCCAAGTGGGCAAAGTGTGCGATGCCGCTATTGCTCACCGCAAAGCCGTTGTAGAGTTCTAGTAGGCCATAGCCGATCACGAAATACTTGGCCTTGATCGGGAAGAAGAAGTTTAGGTAGATCACCTGGTTCGGGAAGGTCATCCCAAACGCGAGCAGTACGCCGAAGACCGCGCCCGAGGCACCGACCATCGGCACGTGAAGCAATCTGTTCATCGCTCCCCACACCGGATCCGTGTAGTTCATGCCTTGGTTAATGATGTCCCCGCCTTTGCTCAGAATCGTATCCATGGCGGCGCTGTCGAGTTGAGCACTTAATTGGAAATATTCCAACGCATTGACTCCAATCTGAAGGGCGCTGGCGCCTAATCCAGTCAAGAGGTAGTAGATTAAGAATCGCTTCGGGCCCCAGTAGTTCTCCATCGCGCTGCCCAAGAACCACAACATGATCATGTTGGAGAAGATGTGGCCCATGTTGCCGTGCATGAACATGTGAGACACTAGTTGGACCGGGAGGAAGCTGTCTGATAAGGGGAAGTAGAGCCCGAGCCAGTCTGTAATATCAATGCCGAAGGTGTTGCGAATGCTGTACATTCCAAGGAAGAACAGGCCGTTGATGATCAATAGGTTCTTCACGACGGTAGGCATTAAACTAAATCTGCGTTGTATGATCATAATGCTTTTTCAATCTCTTCAGGGCTCCATTCTACGATGATTTTCTTGCCCCTAGGAGTGTATTGTGGGTTGGAACTGCTCAGGAGCTGTTCTCTTAACACGTAGAGTTCCTCTGCGGTTCTTGGATCTTGAGTGGCTGCGCCGTTTTGTGCGATGGCCAGGGCGATGCTTTTGAGCAGCTTGTTATCGCCGGCTTCGTCTTGCTCGTGGTATTGTTCGAACAGTGATTCCAAGGTGGGCACGGCTTGTTCTACGTTAAGCATCATTGGGATGCCTTTAATGTCGTATTCGCCCTCCGTGGTTCCTGGGGCCAAGTCAAAGCCGGCGATGGCGAAATCTTGTTCGTGGTCTTGGAATAGCGCTCTCTCGGCCATAGACAAGGAAATGCTCTTGGGGAACAACATTTGTTGTGATGGCACGGTCGCATCTTGGAGCTTCGACCAGATTTGGTCGTACAAGATTCTGAAGCGGGCCCCTTTGATATCAATCACTAGTGCCTTCGGGCCAAGTGTCGTAATGGCGTATTTGCCCCAACGGATGATTTTGCCGCTCACGGGGTCCACTGGTAGGGCATCTTCGATGTTCCACTCTTTTGGAGCGTCGAACGCTTGTTGGGTGTTGAGGTATTTTTCGTTTTTAATGCGCTCGTACCGCTCGTCATTGGACCTGATGCGAGGCGGAGTAGATTTCGTCGACTCGAAGGGGTTGAAGTTTGGATTGACTTGGATCTGAGGCGGTTTTGGAAGGTGTCCTTCAGGTAAGGGCGGAACTTTAAAGCTTTGTTCTGCATCAAAGTCAATGGCGGGAGCGACGTTGAACTGCCCAATCGCGTGGCGGGCGGCACTGCGCAGCACCGCATAAATGGTTCGCTCGTCCTCAAACTTCACCTCTGTTTTGGTAGGGTGAATGTTAATATCCAAGCTTTGAGGATCTACCTGTAAATGCAAGAAATATCCCGGATGGTGCTCTGCGGTCAAGACCTCCTCAAACGCTTCACGAAGCGCATTATGTAGGTAGGGTGATTTGATGAACCTATCATTGACAAAGAAGAATTGCTCGCCGCGTTTCTTCTTGGCAAACTCAGGCTTCAAAATGAAACCACTGACCTTCAAGACCTCTGTTTCTTCCTCAATGGGCACTAAGCGCTCATCGAATTTTCGGCCAAAAATGCCATTAATTCGGCGACGTAGGGGCTCAGGTTTGAGGTGGAACAAGGTGTTGCCGTCGCTTTTCATGATCCATTCGATGGAGGTATGCACTAAGGCAACGCGGTGAAATTCATCGACACAATGGCGCAGTTCTACACGATCGTTCTTCAGGAACTTTCGGCGTGCCGGCACATTGTAAAACAAGTTTTTGACCTCTACATAGGTTCCTTGAGCACAGGGGTAGGGGTTCTTCGCGACTATGCTGCCGCCTTCTAGCTTGATCTCAAGACCTAGACCCTCTTCTGAGGTGTTGGTGCGCATCAAGGTATGTGATACGGCAGCGATGGAGGCCATGGCTTCTCCACGAAACCCTCTGGTGTGAAGGTTGAAGAGGTCTTCAGCGTTTTTAATCTTGCTGGTGGCGTGGCGTAAAAAACAGCGCTCCGCATCTTCCTTGCCCATGCCACTTCCGTTATCAGTGACCGAGATGAGCGTTCGTCCTGATCCCTCGAGTTGAAGGGTGATCTTTGTAGCTCCAGCATCGATGCTGTTTTCCAACAACTCCTTGACCACAGAGGCGGGGCGTTGCACCACTTCCCCTGCAGCAATTTGATTGGCTACATGGTCTGATAAAACAGCGATTATTGAACTCATCCTATATAATAAACGGCTACGGCCGCAAGTACTGCGAGGGCGATAAAGCTGATCAGGATGCGTTTTACAAATCCTTCACTGGCACCGGCGCTACGCTTTCTGCGCAGGTCCCAATTCTCTCGTAATCGATCGCGGTATTTCTCTTTGTTTTGAAAGGGAATTTCGTCGACGCTTTCATTGCGTTCCAAGATGCGGAGGCGCTCCTGGCGCTCGTCGTGAAATCTTGGCTGGTGTTGAAAACCGCGCGGTTGGCGTCGTTCAAAGAATCCCATATCTTTCTATATTCTCATCTCAAAGGTAAGAACCCCTTGGCACTTTATCGACCTATGCACACACGCTTTCTAAAAGCCATTTTTACGGCCTCCTTACTCACTGTTTTTCCGGGTAAAGGGCTTTATGCTCAATCGTTTAATGTAGACTCCGCCTTGAGCGCGATGACTTTAGATGAGAAAATTGGCCAATTATTCATGGTCGCTGCCTACAGCAACAAGAGTGAGGATCATCAAGCGGAATTAGAAAAACTCGTCCGCGAATACCACATTGGAGGTGTTATTACCATGCAAGGCGGACCTGAACGACAAAATAAATTACTGCATCGCCTTCAAAGTGCGGCGTCCTTCCCCTTGCTCGTAGGGCAAGATGCGGAATGGGGACAAGCCATGCGATTAGACAGTACTTACAAGTTCCCAACCTCACTTACCGTTGGGGCAGCTGGCGGGACTATGGACGCCTATTATTTAGGACATGCCTTGGCGGATGAGTGTACTGCCGTCGGCGTACACATGAGTTTCTCGCCCGTACTAGATGTCAATACGAATCCAAACAACCCTATTATAGGTGCGCGATCCTTTGGTTCTGATCCAGATCTCGTAAATAGACTGGGCGTAGCGGTCGTTAAAGGAATTCAAGAGAATGGTGTATTGGCTTGTGGCAAGCATTTTCCAGGCCACGGCGATACCCATCAGGACAGTCATAAAACCTTACCGAAAGTTGACCGCACCCTCAGTGAACTCATGGATGTAGAGTGGGTGCCGTTTAAGGGTGCCATTGATGCCGGTGTTGGGGCTATTATGATTGCCCATTTGAATATCCCTTCCCTAGAGCCCTCTGGAAAACCCACGAGTCTTTCACGCAAGGTCATTCAAGAGATTTTGAGAGATCAATGGGGATATGAAGGCCTCATTATTACCGACGCGTTGAACATGAAAGGCGCTGCAGCCTTTGCGCCTCCAGGAGAGTTGGAGTTGGCAGCGTTTGCCGCGGGCAATGATATTTTACTCTTTCCCATGGACGTGCCAAAAGCTACCAAAGCTTTCCAAGATGCCTTGGCCACGGATAAGATTTCCTTCCAAGCCTTGGACGAGCGCGTGAGAAGAATCTTGGTGGCAAAATCAAATTGTAGGGCGTATGCGGATTGGCTCGAGGCTCAAAAGTCGACCGATCCAACGTTTCTAACCTCAGACCACGGTTCGTTTGAAAGGGAAGATTTGAACCAAAGAGTGTCGTTCAACCTCATTCGAAATGCGGCGACTTTACTGGAGCGTGGTACGGCTACATTCCCGATAAAAAATGTAGAGCAAAACTTCTTGCACATTGCTTTGGGTGATTTCGAATCGGCCACAACTGTGAAAGAATATTTGGATAGGTATGTAGCCATGTCTCACCATCACGGTGTAGATGTGGATGACCGTGAAATGGCATCCCAAGATGCCTTTGTGGTGACCTTCCATCAAAACACCAAGAATCCGTGGCGCCGCTATAAACTTGAAGCCTATGAGAAAGAGCTGCTCGCGCGATTGGCGGCCACCGGTAAGCCCACTTACATTGTGCATTTTGCCAATCCATATGGGGTGTTGACCTACCCCAATCTGGGACAAAATTTTCGAGTGTTGATCATGTATGAGAACGATGAATATGCCCAGTTATTGGCGCCTCAGTTCTTGTTTGGTGCCCGCGAGACCAAGGGTTCCTTGCCCGTGGATTTGAGCCAGTGGGGAAGCGTCGGAAATGGCGAGAAAACAGAAGAATTACTTCGATTGAAGTACGGTATGCCTTTTGAGGTAGGCCTTGATGCGGGGCCTTTAAACCGCATCGATTCTACCGTAGAGCACGCCATTGCGGCAGGCGCTACGCCAGGTGTACAGGTATTGGTGGCACGACATGGCACGGTCGTGTATACCAAATCCTTTGGATCACATACCTATTCTGAGTCAACGCCGGTGGAGTGGACGGACCTATATGATATTGCCTCGGTGACTAAGATTACTGCGACGCTGCCTGGGATTATGAAATGGTACGAGAAGCAGCCCTTATTATTGAAAACGACCTTAGGCAACCATATGAGCCGGTTGGACGGTTCGGGCAAGGAGCACTTAGTGTTTGAAGATGTTCTTGCTCATCAGAGCGGGCTAGATGCTTGGATACCCTATTATGTGCACACTATAAAATCTGATAGTGCGAGCGCTTATTGGTACAGTTCGACGCCGCAATTGGGCTACACTCAAATACATGAAGGCATGTATGTCCGTCAAGAAATTAGGGATACGATGTTTCATATGCTTGCGAAGAGTGAGATGAAGGCGCCGGAATACCGCTATTCAGATTTGGGCTATTACCTGTTTAAGGAAATGTTGGAGGAGCGTTTTAACGAGCCTCTGGATGAATGGGTGGCCAATACATTTTATGGGCCCATTGGCGCTCAGCGACTCACCTACAATCCCTTGGAAAGAGGTTTTTCCCTTGATGAGCTCGTGCCTACGGAAGAAGATGGATACTGGCGCAAGACTACCGTACACGGTCGCGTGCATGATATGGGCGCCGCTATGCTTGGCGGAGTCGCTGGACATGCCGGCTTGTTCGCCAATACGAATGATTTGGCCAAAATGATGCAGATGTATCTCAATGGCGGCTATTACGGTGGGGTTCGTTATTTCCAGGAATCGACCATTGCGAAATTCAGTAGTTGTGCCTTCTGCGAAATAGATAATCGACGAGGATTGGGCTTTGACAAAAAACAATTAGACGATGGTCCGGGTCCAAGTTGCGCCTGTGCCTCGGATCTGAGTTTTGGCCATACAGGCTTTACCGGAACCATGGTATGGATGGATCCCAAAGAAGGGTTGTTGTACATATTCCTGAGTAATCGCACCTACCCGGATGCAGAGAATGGGAAACTCAGTACCTTAGACGTCCGAACAAATATTCAGGGGTATCTTTACGACGCCTTGAATTAATCCCTAGCAAGAATGAAGATCGGTGTAGTTTGTTATCCTACCTATGGTGGATCCGGTGTGGTGGCCACGGAATTAGGCATTCAAATGGCTAAAAAAGGCCACGAAGTCCATTTCATTACCTACAGCCAGCCGGTTCGTTTAGATACTCTTGAAGAAAACATTTACTACCATGAGGTAAATGTGCACGATTACCCACTATTTGAATACCAGCCTTATGAGCTCGCATTGAGCTCTAAAATGGTGGATACAGTCATTAATGAGGGATTAGATATACTCCATGTGCATTACGCCATTCCGCATGCCTATGCCGCCTACATGGCCAAGAAGATTCTTTTAGAGGAGCACGGCAAGTACGTTCCTGTAGTGACTACCCTGCACGGAACGGATATCACATTGGTTGGTAAGAATCCGTCGTACAAACCAGCAGTAACTTTTTCCATCAATAAAAGTGATGTAGTAACCTCAGTAAGTGAGAGTTTACGTCAGGATACCATGGATTCCTTCGAAATCAAAAAAGAGATTGAAGTTATTCCGAACTTCATTGATTTAGAGCTTTATCGCGGGGATAAGAATTGCCGCCGTGCGCAAATCGCGCCGAATGGGGAGAAAATCATTACGCACATCTCGAACATGAGAAAGGTGAAGCGAATTCCAGATATCATCAATGTTTTCGCCGGAATTCGTGCTCAAGAAAATGCGGTGCTGCTGATGATTGGTGATGGGCCTGAACGCGAAAAGGCAGAACAGCAGGTACGTGAACTAGGGCTCACGGATTGTGTGAAATTCTTTGGGAAGACCAACGAAGTTCGTCGATTGCTTTGCATGAGTGATTTGTTCCTTCTGACTTCTGAATCCGAGAGTTTTGGTTTAGTGGCTTTGGAGGCGATGGCTGCAAGGGTGCCGGTTTTATCTACGAACGCTGGTGGGATTCCGGAGGTAAATGTGCACGGTCAGACAGGGTATTTGTCTCCGGTGGGAGATGTGGCTTCGATGGTGGCGTACGGTCTATCACTCCTGCAAAATCCTGAGCGATTGATGACGTTTAAAATGAATGCTTTTGAACGTGCCAAGGAATTTGGGATTGAATCCATAGTCCCGAAATACGAGGCGGTCTATGAGCGCGCATTTGCAGAAAGACATGCAGTCTCATAAGAGACACCGTTAAGCGGTCCGGGGTTGTCGCCCGTTCGAGATGAATTAAGTATTAAAACTTATTCAGCCGCCTATTCTTTTGATGCCGTATCCTAGCGATTTGAGTTTGTCCATCGCTTTGTCTCGTACATTGCCTTGAAGTAAGATTTCTCTATTTTTAGCAGATCCTCCGACCCCGCAATGTTGTCTGAGTTCTTTGCCCAATTCTTTGAGCTGCTCTTCCGGCCCTTCGAATCCCTTAATGATTACCACTTGCTTGCCGCCACGGCCTTTTTTCTCAAAATGACACAGCAGCAATTGCTCGGAAGGATCTAAAAATTCTTCGTTATCATCCACGGGTGGTTCAAAATCCGGATTTGTACTGAACACAAAGCCTCCTAAGTCCTCTAAATTGATTTTCTTTGGTTTATCCTTTTTACCCATCTATGAATGATTTAATCACAAGCACTTCGAATCCAAAAGTAAAGGAGATTGTCCAATTATTGACGAAGGCCCGTGCTCGCAAACAGAGTGGGTTGTGTGTAGTGGAAGGTGCGCGTGAAATTCAGCGTGCTTTGGCTGCCGGTTGGACAGGCGTGGAGCTTTGGTCAAAGGAGGATGCCGCACAGGCACATTGGATGCAATCCTTTGAGCGACAGTATATGGCGGGTGCCAAAGTATTTGAGAAAATTGCTTACCGCAGTAGTACTGAGGCTCATGTTGCGCTTTTTAAGCAGCGCCATTGGAAATTTGATGAACTAGGTGCTTTATTAAGCGAGGCTCGTGGTGTGTTGGTGGTAGAAGGGATTGAAAAGCCTGGTAATGCAGGGGCCATACTTCGAACGGCACAAGCGGCTGGGGTGGCTGCAGTGTTTTTTGCAGATGCAGCCTTAGATCTTTACGGGCCCAATGTCATGAGGAATGCTACGGGTGCAATTTTTGAGGTCCCGACTGTTTTAGGCACCAGTGCGGAGGTCCAATACCTCCTCGAACAGCAAGGCTTTCAGATATACATTACCCACATGCACACGGATTCGGTATCTATGTTTGAATTGGATTGGCCAGGGAAATCAGCCATTGTCCTCGGTGAGGAAAGCGGTGGGTTGAGTTCACATTGGCTGCACCAAGGTTATAAGAATACGATCATCCCTATGGAAGGAGAGGCCGTTGATAGTCTGAATGTAAGTGTGGCGGCAGCGGTCTTGATGTACCACTGGAAATCGAAGTTGGTATAAAGAAGTACGGCCCGCAAAGCGAGCCGTACACCAAACCAATAAACCTAAGCTACCCATAAAGGTAGATTGTAAAGATAAGGAGGATGTTGATATAAGTGCCTCGATTGAGACTTAGAAAGTGTGGGAAATGCAAAATAAGTATTAAATACTACATTTTCCTGAATCAATTTGTCTCAATTGAGACCTTATTCTGTTTGATCAGTGCAGCGCCTGTTGGGCTCTCAGTTACATGAATAATTTCTTCGGGTGTACCTGCGTATAGTAGGTGTCCGCCAAGTTCTCCACCCTCCGGACCGATCTCAATAAGATAATCAGCTCTTGCGATAACATCTAGGTCGTGTTCAATGACTAGCACAGTATGTCCCATCTCAACTAGTGCATCGAAGGCCTTCAAAAGTTTATTAACGTCGTCAAAATGTAGCCCTGTGGTCGGCTCGTCGAATAGGAATAGCGTATGTCCTGCTTTTTCACCTTTGGATAGGAAGAACGCAAGTTTGACGCGCTGTGCTTCCCCACCACTTAATGTCGAGCTGCTTTGTCCGACCTGTGCATAGCCTAATCCTACATCCTGAAGCGGCTGTAGTTTCTTGACAATCTTGTGTTGCTTGTGTGTTTTAAAGAAGTCGATGGCTTCATCAATGGTACTTTCTAGGATATCCGAAATGTTCTTGTCCTTATAAGTGATCTCAAGAATTTCAGCTTTGAATCTCTTACCAGCACACGTCTCACAAGGCAAGTGGACATCGGCCATAAATTGCATTTCAATGGTTACCTCGCCTTCGCCTTGACAAGCATCACAACGACCACCATCGGTATTGAAGCTGAAGTGCTTCGCCTTATAGCCTCTAATTTTTGCCAGTTCAGTGGAGGCGTATAGGTTTCTAATATCGTCGTACGCCTTCAAATAGGTCACTGGGTTGGAACGACTTGATTTCCCAATAGGATTTTGATCGACCAATTCTACTTGGTCAATACTTCCTAAATCCCCGCAAAGCTCCTTGTGGATTCCTGGGCGCTCGCTCACTTCATGGAAGTGCTTCTTCAAGGCTGGGTAGAGAATTTTCTTGATCAGGGTACTTTTCCCCGACCCGCTAACTCCTGCGACCACGGTGAATACTCCCAAAGGAAATTGAACGTCAAAGCCTTTGAGATTGTGGTGTCGAGCACCTTTAATCTCAATCCATTTTTTTGCCGTTCTCAGCGCTTCAGGGCTCGAAATACTTTTGCTGCCGTTGAGGTACTGAGCGGTGAGGGAATTAGGATTGGTCAGTACCTCGTTTGAAGTGCCTTCTGCTACTATGGTTCCGCCCAAATTGCCTGCGGCTGGACCAATATCGATCAAGTAATCGGCCGCATGCATAAAGGCCTCCTCGTGTTCTACTACCACTACTGTATTCCCTTTATCTCGTAAGGCATTAATTACCTTGATGAGTTGCTCGGCATCCTTCGCATGCAAACCTATGCTTGGCTCGTCCATGATGTAGAGTGAGCCTACGAGGGAAGAACCGAGGGAGGTGGCCAATTGTATTCGCTGGCTCTCGCCGCCGCTCAATGTGCTGCTCAAGCGGTTCAAGGTTAGGTAGGGAAGGCCTACATCTACCAGGAATCCCAATCTACTTTCAATTTCTACCAATAGGCGCTTAGCAATGGCCGCATCTTGTTCGCTCAAGACTAAATCTTTGAACCATTGTTGCAGCTTATTAAGTGGCATTTCTACCAGCGCCTCAATAGCGGTATTGTTGATTTTTACATAGCTCGATTCCGGGCGTAATCTTTTGCCTTTACAAGTAGGGCACTTCGTTCTTCCGCGGTAACGGCTGAGCATGACGCGAAACTGAATTTTATAGCTCTTGCTTTCTAAATGTTTGAAGAAATCGTCAATGCCCTTGATGCCTTTGGCGCCTTCCCATAGCAGTTGCTTTTCCGCATCATTTAGGTCGATGTACGGCCTGTGAATGGGGAAGTTGTGCGCTGCCGCTCCGAGGATGAATTTTTCTTTCCAACGCTTCATCGTTTCACCGTGCCAAGGTGCGACGACCCCTTCGTATACGCTCAGGTGTGGGTTGGGAATGACCAGGTCCTCGTCAATGCCCATGATGCTCCCAAATCCTTCACACGATGGACATGCCCCCACAGGATTGTTGAAGCTGAACAGGTCGGTGGACGGCTCCGTAAAGCTCATGCCGTCTAGTTCGAATAAATTATTGAAAATCAAGGGAGGTTCATCATTGGCGAAATCAATCCAACATTCTCCGCGTCCTTCGAAGAAAGCAGTTTGAATGGAATCTTGGAGGCGGTGCTCGTTCTCTTCATCACCTGGCCGAACGACCGCACGGTCAACCACCAAGTGAATCACCTCCTCATTGTAGGTGCCCGCTTGAATGACATCTTCAATGCGCTCTACGCTGCCGTTGTGGAGGATTCGAGAAAAACCCTGTTGTGCAAGTATGTTCAAGTGTTGTTCAGCAGTCCGGTCGCTATAAGTGACAGGCGCGATGATCATGAAACGCGTTCCTTCTTCGAACGTATTCAGGTGAGCTATTACATGTTGAACTTGGTGTCTTTTTACTTCTTCCCCGGAAATAGGAGAATAGGTGCGGCCCACACGGGCAAAGAGCAGCTTCAAATAATCGTAAATCTCTGTGGTCGTTCCCACAGTTGATCTAGGATTTCTGCTGCTCACTTTTTGTTGAATGGCGACCGCTGGAGGGATTCCTTTGATGGATTCCACTTTTGGTTTGTCCAATTTTCCTAGGAATTGGCGAGCATAGGCGCTCAAGCTCTCGACATATCGTCTTTGGCCCTCTGCAAACAAGGTATCGAAGGCTAGGGATGATTTACCGGAACCGCTGACCCCGGTGATGACGACTAATTGGTTACGCGGAATACTGACCGAAACTTGTTTCAGGTTATGGACTTCAGCGCGTTTAATGTCGATGGTTGGGGTCATGAGCAAACAAGGATAAAGAACAAAAGTAACCCTTTACTTGTTTGTGAAAAACCGTTAAAGCTTCGAATATTTGGAACAGTATTTGGAAGTTTAACCTATATTAGACCCTGTAAACACTAAAAAGAAGTACTGCTTATAGAAAAACTGCTACGCTAAAATTTGATTTTATGATGTTAAATCAGAGTGAGGACCACGTTCTTGTGGAACTCTACCGTAGCGGAAACGAGCGTGCTTTAGAGGTGTTAATCCGAAGACATCAAAAGCGCATATTTTTACAGATTTATTCCAAGGTCCAAGATCAGGACGTTGCGGATGATTTGTTTCAAGAGACTTTCATCAAGATTATCAAATCCTTGCGTAAGTCGAATTACGAGGAGAAAGGAAAATTCCTGCCTTGGGCTTTGCGCATTGCCAACAACACAACCCTAGATTATTTCCGCAGAGAAACGCGCAAAAAGGAAGTTCGTTCAACCGGCGAGTACACCGTATTTGATACCTATGGTGAATCAGATCGTCCACTTGAGGCGAATTGGATCGAAGCCCAAATCAATGAGGACCTGCGAAAATTGATCGAATATTTGCCGGAAGAGCAGCGCAAGGTGCTGCATCTGCGTATGTTCTGCGAATACAGTTTCAAGGACATCGCCGAAGAAACAGGGGTGAGCATCAACACTGCTTTAGGCCGCATGCGCTACGCGATCAGCAACATTCAAAAGCTGATGGCCCAGCACAATATCAGCTTAGAACAATAAAAATCTCAGTGGGATATACGAAGCAGGAATAAGTGCCGTTATTGATGTATCACTAACAGATACACTATGGCGAAAACCTTACCCTACGAAAACTTGGACGTGGGAGCGTCTGAAAAAACCATCCAAAGCATTCTAGAATTCAGTAAAGTCACGGCAAACCTGCCATTACCGAGCAGCCCGCAAGATTTGGAATTCTACTTCAAAAACTAAATAAGCCCGCATCCGCGGGCTTATTTTCTAATTCGCTACATCTGAGAAGAATTTCAACCGAAGCAGCTGCAGTTCTTGCTCGTCGTAATCGTCCCCAAATTCTTCTAGGAGTTCCTCCATCGAGCCGTGTTCGGACTCTTCCGTTAAAAAGTCGAATACCTCTTCAATGCTGTCCTCGTCCATGATGTCTTCGAGGTAATAATCAAAGTTGATCTTGGTTCCGCTCAACACGATGCTTTCCATTTCCTCGATGAGCTGGCCCATCTTCAATCCTTTGGCGCTGGCAATATCGTCGAGCGGCAGTTTGCGGTCCGTACTTTGAATAATGTACACCTTCAGCGCACTCTTGTTGGCCACGCTCTTAAAGACCATGTCTTGCGGACGATCGATGTCGTTTTCCTCTACATAGGTGGCAATGGCGTCGACCATGGGTTGCCCAAATTTCTTGGCTTTTCCTTCACCGACCCCTTGAATGTTTTTCAATTCATCCAGCGTACAAGGATAGATGGTGGCCATCTCGCTCAGGGAGTTCTCTGCAAAAACGGCATACGGAGGAACACCTTTGCTATTGGCAATCTTCTTCCTTAGGTCTTTGAGTATGCTGAGCAATGCCTCGTCCATGGCGACGACCTTTTTGGTCTCATTGGCGCCACTGTTCAAGGTGGTGTAGTCCAATTCTTTTCTGACCCTGAAGGCCTTTGGCAACTTACCGGTATTCCCTTTCTCGGTGACTTGCACCGTTCCATAAGATTCGATGTTTTTCTCGAGGTAGTGACGGATGATCCCTTGGCGGATGACGGCGCGCAGGTGGGTTTCAGATTTGTCTTTATGCTTGCCCCAATTTTCTAACTGTTCCGCATTATTCTGCGATAAGATGGCTGTCATGGAACCACGCAAAATGTTGACTACTTCCGAGGTCTTGAATTTGCCGTGCGTCTCGTTGATGCATGAAATGACGTCTAAAAGCTCGCGGCTTGCATCTACTTTCTCTCTTTCGTGACGGCAGTTGTCACACATCTTCTCGCAATCATCTTCATGGAAGGATTCGCCGAAGTAGTGCAGAAGCACACGTCGTCTACAAATGGCTGCCTCGGCATAACCGGTAGCTTCTTCGAGAAGTTGACGGCCTATTTCTTGTTCGCTGACGGGCTTCTTGCTCAAGAATTTCGCTAGGCGTTCGATGTCTTTGATATCGAAGTAGGTGATACAGCTTCCTTCGCCGCCGTCGCGACCGGCACGTCCAGTTTCTTGGTAATAGCTTTCCAAGCTTTTCGGCATGTCGTAGTGCAAAACGAATCGCACATCAGGCTTGTCAATTCCCATCCCAAAGGCGATGGTCGCGACAATGACGTCGCAATCCTCATTGAGGAAGGCATCTTGGTGCTTGACGCGCTTGGCGGCCTCCAGTCCGGCATGATAGGGCAGTGCATTGATGCCATTCACGACCAATTGTTCGGCGAGATCCTCTACCTTCTGGCGCGATAGACAATAGACGATGGCGCTCTTGCCCTTGTTTTGGCTTAAAAGCTTAATGATGTCGTGGTCGATATCGCGCTTTGGGCGTACCTCGTAATAGAGGTTGGGCCTGTTGAAGCTGCTGAGGTAAATGTCCGGCTCGTCCATGCCCATGGTCTTGATAATATCTGCCTGGACTTTTGGGGTTGCGGTCGCCGTGAGGGCGATGATGGGCTTGCGCCCAAGGGCTTTAATGCTCTCTTTGATGGTGCGGTAATCTGGGCGGAAGTCGTGTCCCCACTCGGAAATACAGTGCGCCTCATCAATGGCGAAAAAACTGATGGTGATCTTTTTAAGCAGCTCAATGTTGCTGTTTTTGTTGAGCGATTCTGGGGCGACGTAGAGCAACTTGGTCTTGCCCGCGATAAGGTCTTCGTGTACCTGGTCCAATTCCTTTTTAGTCAAAGAACTGTTCAATACGTGCGCCACGCTATCCGCTACAGAATGTCCACGAATGGCGTCCACCTGGTTTTTCATCAAGGCGATGAGAGGGCTTACGACGATGGCGGTGCCTTCGGCGGCTAATGCGGGCAGTTGGTAACAGAGGCTCTTTCCACCTCCAGTCGGCATGATGACAAAAGTGTCTTTTCCAGCGCTAATGCTTTCAATGATTGTGCGCTGGTTGCCTTTAAAATCCGAAAAGCCAAAATGGTGTTTAAGTTGATGCTCCCAATTGGTAGACATGCTGCTTGTACTTTGGTTCTTTAATATACGGGATTTTTCAGAGGTTTTCGAAGGTACTAAAGATTGTTTTTCGGATTTTTGACCTCGAAAATTTTATGAACAAGCACAAAGACAAGAACAGTATGAGCTTTATGGAGCACCTCGGTGAGCTCCGTTGGCATTTGATGCGATCCTCGATTGTGGTCGTGATTTTCTCTGTCGTTGCGTTTTTGGGCAAGGCAATCATTTTTGATCAAATCATCTTTGGTCCAAAACAGCCTGATTTCCCGACCTACACCTTCTTTTGTTGGTTGTCCAGTTACATCGGCGGCGATGTCTTTTGCTTCGATGAGGTCCCGTTCGAATTGTTGAATATGCGCATGAGTGGCCAATTCCAAATGCACCTCTGGGTAAGTTTGGTGGCAGGTTTGATCATCGGTTTCCCTTATGTATTCTGGGAAATTTGGCGGTTCATCAAGCCAGGTCTGCATCAGAATGAGCAGAAAAGCAGCCGCGGCGTTATCTTTTTCACGACGCTTTTGTTTGTGGCTGGAGTCCTGTTCGGGTATTATGTGATTGTTCCATTGAGTGTCCAATTCTTGGGTACCTACGCCGTGAGTGCGGAGGTAGTAAACAGAATCGACCTGACCTCCTATATCAGTATGGTGAGTTCGGTGACCTTGGCGACAGGGATCTTGTTCCAATTACCTATTGCGGTATACTTTCTGTCCAAAGTCGGCGTTGTTACCCCAACACTGTTAAAGAATTACCGCCGACACGCTATCGTTGTTATTTTATTACTCAGTGCTATTATTACGCCACCGGATATTGCCTCACAAGTATTGGTCACTTTGCCAGTCTTAGTCCTGTACCAAATAAGCATCATGGTGAGCCGTAGAGTGTTGAAAAGAAAAAAGGCTGCCAAAGCTTGAAGTTAGAAGCAAGAAATATTGTCAAGAAGTACCGCTCTCGCACCGTGGTGAACGATGTGAGTTTCGAGGTGAACCAAGGCGAGATCGTGGGGCTGCTGGGTCCGAACGGCGCCGGTAAAACCACTAGCTTCTACACCGTGGTAGGACTTATTCGTCCCTACAGCGGCAACGTGCTTCTCAACGGTACACCCATAGAGAAACTTCCGATGTATAAGCGTGCGCAGATGGGCATTGGGTATTTGGCTCAAGAGGCTTCTGTGTTCCGCAAGCTTAGTGTGGAGGATAACATCAAGGGTGTACTTGAAATGACCTCGTTGAGTAAGGAGGAGCAGGCAGAGCGCTTGGAAGAACTGCTCAATGAGTTCGGTTTGCAGCACATTCGTGAGACGCGCGGTGATTTACTCAGCGGGGGAGAGCGCCGCAGGACGGAGATTGCTCGTGCCTTGGCGACAAAGCCGAAGTTTATTCTACTTGATGAGCCTTTTGCAGGTGTGGATCCCATTGCCGTCGAGGACATTCAAAGCATTGTTGCGGGCCTCAAGGAGAAGAATATTGGGATTCTCATTACGGATCACAATGTTCAGGAGACCTTGGCCATTACGGACCGAACGTATTTGATGTTTGAAGGTAAGATTTTGAAGAGCGGTACTGCGGAGGAATTGGCCGCAGATAAACAAGTGCGCAAGGTGTACCTCGGTCAGAATTTCGAGCTCAGAGCACGCAAATAGTTTGCAATCCTAGTTTTTATTGGTGGTTTTGGAAGGCGAGGGGCACGTCCTTCGTAGGCTTTTAGCGTAGGTGTAAATCGCTCCACGGCCGCGGCATAGAGCGGCAAGTCATAGGCATTCATCTCCGCCCAAACTGCTCCCGGTTCCACCGTTTTCTTCCCGCCCTTATTGTGGTGCTCTGCTTGGGTGTTTTTCCAATCCAGCAGCTCTCCAAAGTATGCGATAGAGGCGGCGTAGTGTTCGGTGAAGCCGACGGCATCTAATCTATCAAAGTTCTTTAACGCCTTCTCCAATACTGTCGGGTCCTTCAAGAATTCTTGCTGATTCAAATACCCACTCAAAAACGCGGTTTGACGGTTGTTGCTTTGCACCAATCTGGTGAAGTCTTCAGGCGTATGGATGCCTTCCATGAGCTTCTCGTGCTTTTCGTTCATGCGTTTGCTGTAGTGGTTGTAATGGCTCATGCTGCGGGCGATGGGATCGCGAAGCAAGGTCATCACCATGGCCTGAGATTCAACCACTACGGGGCGCAGCGGGAAGTGGCCATAGATGCATCTGATCTTGGGATCGGCCAAGGCTTCGGCCAATCTTTGGTCCAGATTTTCATGGGAATAGATGCCTATTCGCTCGTCTTCGCGGTAATTTGACTCCAACAATAATCGCAAGGAAGTCCCTGCGGTCTTTGGGATGTGGATAAAAACGAGTTTCTTTGAATTCGACATTGGCCCGAAATTACGTGTTAAAAAGCAAAGTACAACCCCCAGTTTTAATTCTAGGCATGCACCGCAGCGGTACGACTATGGTCGCTGAGGCGCTGAATAGTGCGGGGGTTTATGCAGGGGCCATCTGCGACCACAACAGAGAGCCGCTCTATGCGGTCGATTTGAACGAAAGAATGTTGGAAGCCGCAGGAGGGAATTGGTGGCAGCCGCCCGCGAGCGATACCCTTGAACAGGCCCTGGCCAATTTTCAATCAGAACTTGATTCCACGCATTTGTACGCGGCACATCTCAAGGTAAAAAGCGGGAAAACTTGGCGCCAAAAGATGCACTACAACGGGCCGTGGCTCATCAAAGATCCGCGACTTTGCCTCACCTTACCTTGGTGGCTCAAGCGCTTCCCAGAGGCCAAAGTCATTTGGGTATTGCGCGACGAAACATCGGTGATTAGCAGTTTGCTGCGTCGACAGGAAAAAAGCGATGAGGCACAAAGCGAGCTCGATGCAGCCAAAGCCCTCGAGCTACACCGCACATACAATGCACAAGCCTCCGCGACCCTCAAGGCGATGGGGGTGGATTACCGTGCCGTACGCTACGAAGATTTGGTTTCCTCAGATGAGTCTATTCAGCGAAAAAGTTGGTTTAGTTTGTACCAATTCGCTTCTGTAAAACCCGGCCAGCTTCTCGGTTTTAAGGCCCGCCACAAGGCCCAGTCTCCAGAGGCGGAAACCGCCTCAACGGCCGCACTGCCCACCGACGGTCCCTTGGTAAGTGTGATCGTTCCAAACTACAATCACGCGGCATTTTTGGATGAAAGAATTGGATCCATAGTACACCAAACCTACACCAATATTGAGGTGCTCTTAATGGACGACTGCTCC
>CALDGA010000034.1 GCA_937942085.1 uncultured Flavobacteriales bacterium | reverse complement strand
CACGAACTCTTTGATGAAAGAGGCAACGTTGTAGTTACTTACTACCTCACATTCCCACTTCTTAATACCAAAGATCTCCTCTGGTACTTTCACGTTCATGTCGTTCTTCACCTTCACCTGACATCCAAGACGCCAGTTATCTGCAATTTCCTTGCGGTTGAAGAACCCGGTCTCCGTTGGAAGAATCTCGCCACCACCTTCGGTCACTTGACACTTACACATCCCACAGGTACCACCACCACCACAGGCAGAGGGCAAGAAGATTTTTTGGTTGCTCAATGTAGAGAGCAGTGTAGTACCGCTTTCTACCTCTACCTCATCACCGTTGATGTTCAGTTTTACTGGACCACTTGGGGAGAGGCGCGCTTTTGCTTGTAAGAGTATGGTCACGAGGGCCAAGATGACCACTACGAAAACCGCTACTGCTGAAATGACTGTGCTTGTTGCTAAAAACATGATGCGAACCGAATTATAATTTAATACCCATAAAGCTCATGAACGCGATACCCATCAAACCAGTAATGATGAAGGTAATCCCGAGGCCGCGCAAAGGAGCAGGAACATTTGAATAACGAATCTTTTCACGGATGGCAGCAATGGCAACGATGGCAAGGAACCAACCGATCCCTGAACCCAAACCGTATACGGCTGCTTCAGCGATGGTTCCAAACGCACGCTCTTGCATGAAGAGTGAGCCACCTAGGATAGAACAGTTTACCGCGATCAATGGCAAGAAGATACCCAAGGCACTGTAGAGTGCTGGAGCGAACTTCTCTACGATCATTTCGATCAATTGGACCATAGAAGCAATAACTGCAATGAACATGATGAACGACAAGAAGCTCAAGTCGACATCTTCAAAACCAGCACCTAGCCATTTGCCTAGAGCGCCCGGCTGCAATACGTAGTTTTCCAACAACCAGTTTACCGGCAAGGTGATTACCAACACAAAGGTTACGGCAATTCCTAGACCTACTGCTGTTTTTACGGTTTTCGAAACCGCCAAGTACGAACACATACCCAAGAAGTATGCGAAGATCATGTTCTCGATAAAGATCGAGCGAACGAATAGATTGATTAATTCTTGAAACATGGCAGCTTAGTTTTCTTCAATGAGTTTAGTGTTTTTCGCACGTTGCGCCCAAATGATCAGACCGACAACGATCAAGGCCATTGGAGGGAACAAGAAGAACCCGTTGTTGGCGTAGAATCCAGTACCAGTCTCCGCATTGATGTACCAGCTCTGTGGGATTACTGGGAACCCTAGCAATGTACCAGAGCCTAGCAATTCACGGAAGAAGGCCACGGCGATCAAGATCACCCCATAACCGATGGAGTTACCTATACCGTCCATGAAGGCTTTCCAAGGGCCATTGCCCAAGGCGAATGCTTCGAAACGCCCCATGATTATACAGTTCGTAATGATCAAACCTACGAAGACCGAAAGCTGCTTGCTCACGTCGTAGGCGTAGGCCTTGAGGAATTGGTCCACCAAGATTACTAAAGAGGCAACGACCACCAACTGAACGATGATACGAATACGATTAGGGATGAGGTTACGAATCAAGGAGATGATCACGTTACCCGCTGCCAATACGAACATTACCGATAGAGACATTACGATGGCCGGTTCTAGTTTAACCGTGATTGCAAGTGCTGAACAGATACCCAATACCTGTACAGTAATAGGGTTATTGTCGTTGAAAGGATCAGAAATGAGCTTTCTATTCTTCTTTGAGAACAACGACTCTTTTTGTTTTACTTCTGTACTCATGGGGATTAGATGTTTTTGAAGTATTCCGCGTACGGTGCCAAACAGTCGGCCAACATATCATTCACTCCGTTTGAAGTAATGGTACCTCCAGAGATACCGTCTACTGCGTAATCGCCGCTAGAGGTTCCCTTTTTCACCACTGAGATAGATTGGAACATGCCCGCTTCAGAGATTTTCTTTCCGGGGAATTGGTCCGTGAACATTGGCGTCGTGATTTCTGCACCCAAACCTGGGGTTTCACTCTTGTGGCCAAAGTTTGCACCTACCACTGTGTTTCCATCCGCTTCCAAGCTCATGAAGCCCCAAACCGGACCCCACAGACCTTTACCGCGCATCGGCACAATGTAGAAGGTCTCGCCATCTTTGTTCGCCACGTACAACGGCACCTCACGGTCCATGTTTGACGATTTGATAGCCGTAGCCATATCTACGTTAAATCCAGTCTCGCGATCTTCGCTCACTACTGCCCCACCTTTGATGGTCAAAACTTGAGTGATGACCTCGTCGTAAGCCGCTTGAGCTTCGCTGCGATCTACCTCAACTCCTACTGAAGCCAAGATGCTTTGCATTTTTTCCTGCTTCACGTTGCTTTCCTGCTTCGATTTCAAACCGAGGGAAGCACCCGAGAGCAATACCGCCACCAACACTACCATCACGGTAGCAAATGTGTACGTATATCCGTTGCTGTTTACATTCATAGTTCTAGAGGTTTAGGCGTGAGCAACGCGTTTTGCACGACGCTTGATATTGGCTTCTACCACGTAGTAGTCAATAAGCGGTGCCATAACATTCATAAATAGGATGGCCAACATAATACCTTCTGGGTATGCTGGGTTGAATACGCGAATCATGATTCCGAAGAACCCGGCCAAGAAACCGTAGATGTATTTTCCAGTTTCTGTTTGAGCAGCACTTACAGGATCAGTAGCCATGAAGACCATACCGAACATGAAGCCTCCCAACATCAATTGGTGCAATGGATTCAATCCCATGAATTCGTTCACTGCAAAGAGGTTGAAGATTCCGGCCATCACGAATCCACCTACGAAGAAGCTCAACATGATTTTCCAAGAACCTACTCCTTTCAATACAAGGAACAAACCACCTAGGAGAATGAGCAAAGCTGAGGTCTCTCCAATAGATCCTGGGATCAATCCCAAGAATGCGTTCATAAAAGAGTAGTGACCACCGGCACCGAACTGAGCCATCACTGCATCGGTCGCAGGATTGCCTAGGCCTTGACCTACAGTAGTTGCAAGATCACCTAGTGCCGTGGCACCTGAATAGCCATCTACTACTTCGCCGCCCTTGGTGTTGATCCATACTTGGTCACCTGACATCCATGTTGGGTAGGCAAAGAACGCAAAGGCACGAGCCGTAAGCGCTGGGTTCAACAGGTTCATCCCTGTTCCACCAAATACCTCTTTACCGATCAATACGGCGAAGATGGTACTTACCGCCACCATCCACAATGGAATATCTACCGGCATAATCATAGGAATCAACAACCCTGAAACCAAGAAA
>CALDGA010000033.1 GCA_937942085.1 uncultured Flavobacteriales bacterium | reverse complement strand
CATATCTCGGCTAACGGACACTTGCAGCACTTTGGTCTCGCCCATTCTCCTGCCCTTAACGCCTCTGGTAACTTGCTCTTGTAAAAACCTTCATCAATGTGCCCGATGACATAGCGCTCATCGCTTGAACCTGCAAACCTTGAACAAGGATAAATCTTTCCGTCAGGCGATACTGCTATTCTACCCGTCCCAGCACCGCATCCCCAAAGATGCTTCCTTTCTTTCCGAATTTCGTCTAACCCCTTCTCAAACATCGTCATCCTCAACGGCAAGTTCTTCTCCTTCGCCCAAAGGTAAAATTGCAAAAGCATCTCATACTGGCGCTCTATCTCCCTTAACGCCTCTCTGTCCCAATCTGCTTCATGAACTAAACCGATGAGAAATTGATTAATGCCCATCTCAAACAGTTCCCTTACTCCTTCGGCTAATTGACCAATTGTCTCAGGAGTTACCGTAACCCTTGCCCCAAGCCATCCTTGCTTTTGCTTCAGCAAAGGCAATTTGGAAGCGATGACTTCAAAACTTCCCGTCCCGTTTTCAAACTTTCTGTGAAGGTCATGGGCTTGTTTTGAGCCATCCAGACTAAGCAGGTAAAGGAAGCCAAAACGCCTCGCAAAATCCAAAGCCTTTTCTGTCACCAAAGTCCCGTTAGTTGTGCAGGCGAAGTGAACTTCTTTGCCCATCTCCCTTGCCCTCTCCGTCACATACTCTGCTACTTCCTCCATCAACCTCAAGTATAGCAAAGGTTCTCCGCCAAAGAAAGTGACATTGACAAAAGGATGGTCTTTGGAATAAGCCAGCAAAAAGTCAATGGCTTGAAGGGCTGTTTCCTTTCCCATGCAAAGGTTTTGCTTTCTCATGAAGCAGTAATTGCAGGCGAGGTTGCATTGGTATGTGATGATCAGTTCCATTTCAACGAGGGGAGAGCGTTTGTGGAACTCAAGTTGGTGCTCAAAAATCAGAGCAAGTTTTCTCATCTCATCGTCAGAGAAAGTTTGCAAAATTTCGTCAAGTCGCCTTAACTTCTCCTCAAAGTCCTTTCCTGCAGTCACTATTTGCTGTGTCACCAGTCCTTGAGCCATTTCAACCACACCTTTGCTCCCGGCTTTTCCTTCTCGTTTTTGGCTTAGCGCAAGTTTTTTTTTTTGCTGTAGGGGAAATCCCTAAAAATGTTGTCGGGGAATTAACGGACAAAAAGGGAGTTCCATACAAACTGAGCCGATAAAACTTTCGCCCCTTCAGATTTTGAACCTATAGTAGCAACAGGGGGTAGGAAATGCGACGCACTATGGAGCATCTTTTACATGCTGATGAAAGTTTGGCGCAATCAAAACTTATCCCTGCTAATTGCTCAGATTTGCAACGGTGATGATCGTCGCCGACCTATTCACCTGCTCCTTGACACTTTCTTCAAGAAAGGCTGATTTATCGTGGTTGTGGCAAGTATCGCCAATCTCCACTGGACAAGGTTTTATTTCCTCCTTTTGGCTTTGCAAGGTGGCTTTGAGCAAATTTCTGACAATCTTTGCCCAACTTCTGGCAATTTGAAACCTTAATCAATGTGCCCAGTTGTTTAAGGTTATCAAAACACCCGAACGATTTTAGCGAGCAGATTGAATTGAGTGTGTCTTGCGTTGGGGTCTCCAAGCAAAAGGTAAATGTCCATCCCCTTTCGGGAAAATTGCCGAAAACCAAAATAAAAGTTGTCAATAGGTAAAAGCGTCTTTGGCTCACCAGGTTTAGGCATGGACCCTTTGACCCAACGAAACACAATAGACCTCTCAGGGGTCAAATCGTAAACCCCAGAAATGACCAATTGGTATGTATTCTGCTCGTGCCGAAGCCTCTCATAACTTAGGTTCAAAGACCATCTTTCAAAGAGGCGAAAGGATTGGTTGAAGGTTAAAAAGCCATAATTTTTTCCCGCCCTTTTTCCCCATCGGTAACTGAAACCGCCTGAGCGGAAGCGGTCAAAGACTTTCCAGCCAAAACCAACGCTTAAAGTTCGGTCACTAAAAGGTGGACGCTGGTAGCGGTTGTAACTAACGAAAGCACTCCATTCCTTTCTCCCTACCACGGACACGCTGATGTTCTCGCTTCGGTCTAAAATTTGTCCTTTCTTCGGACCACCACGAAACCTTCTCCAACTATGAAAAGCGAAGCAGTTTAACAGAAGAACCCCTCCCTTGTCATAACGGTTAAAGTAACCGATGTGGCTGTAAAATTCCTTAAAATTCACTTCTGGCTTGAAACCTACGGAAGGGCGATATTCACCTATTTCACCGTAGTTGAGAAAGAAACTAAATTGCCCTGGCGAGGTAATTGAGCGTCCAAAATACAAACTCCATGTATCTGCTCCACCGTAGACCAAATCACCTCCAAAGTTCCAAATCCAATGTCTTCTTGGGACATTGCCGTTAAAGGCAAGCCTATAGACAGGTGAACGACCTGTCCCTGTCCTATGGGCATAATCGGCTTCCAAAGACCACTTCCTGTCCAAGTCATAACCGAAGCGAGATGCTAAAGTTAAATGGGAATGGGTCTCATAAGTGCTAAGGATACCAACCTCTGTCCGACCGACCTTACCAAAAAGTTTTGTTCCTGCCAGAACATCTTGAATGTTTTGGCTGTAAAACATGAAACTTGGAGGGAAATAACCTCTCCCCTCAGTGAAGAAGGGGCGGCGGTCAGGTAAGAAGCGTGGAACATAGGTGAAGTCAATTGTCTCAACAACATCTTCAACATTGCGGAAGTCAGGGTTAAAGGTTGTTTGCCATTGTAACGCATTGGGCAAATGTTGCTTAATGTCCAAACCGCTGCGAATCCCTTCATCCTCTTTGCCGCCCAAAGATAGACTTGTAGATGGCATGAACAGCAATGGGGATTTGAATTTTGGCAATTCTAACGGTCCCCATTCGGCGGTGTTGCCGATGGCTTGTCCCCTTCGGTAGGGGAAAGTGCTATGTTCAAATCGCGGCGGTGGGATGGTCCTATAAAACCAGATGCTGAACGCTTTTGGCTTCCTTGGAAGCCTAAAGATACGGAAAGGGATCGCCATCTCTACTTGCCAGCCTTCTTCTGTGATTTTTGCCTTTGCCTGCCAATCTCCCCGCCATTCAATCTTTGCTGCTGCCCCACCAGGAACTTGCTCACTTTGAGTGCCCAAAGGGTTGACATAGAAGGAGTAAAAGTCTACGAAGACACGAGGTTGGTTTAAGGGGTCTATGTTTACGGCAATAATATCATCGCCGGATAAACCACCGCCTCTTTTCCGTTGTTGGGCACGGATGAGGTTAGGTTGGGAGTCATGGCAGACAAAAGCAATGTAAATATTAGTGTCATCATAGCAAATCCATACTTCCGTTTGCTCTTGAGCGATTTCGTCTCGGTCTGATCTCCAGAATCCTTTTACTTTTGCAGCCTTTTGCCATACATCATCGTCCAACATCCCGTCAATCTTAGGTGGTTCGTTGACTTTAATGGCGGGAATG
>CALDGA010000032.1 GCA_937942085.1 uncultured Flavobacteriales bacterium | reverse complement strand
TTTTATATATTTGTAACTACCCATGTTGTACGTTAACACAAACGCATAAAGAATGAAGAAAAGCTTACTAGCTGTACTTTTTGTAGCCCTCGCTTCCCCAGCAGTTTTTGGGCAGTTCGCACCACCGATTGATACGGTTTTCACTGAAAATTTTGACGGTACCCTCGGGGCCGACTCAATCGCCGCGAATTACAATACAGATTCCGCCAACGCCACTAGATCTTGGAACGACACCGCTTATCTCAAGACAACCGGAGGAATGTCATTTCATACTCAGATTTATTCTAGTGATTCCATCATTTTCGAAACAGATGCTTTCTCAACCATCTCTTACACCAACGTTCGATTCACCTTCGACCAAATTTGTAAGATTCGATACATCCAGAAAGCCTACATCCAGATGTCCAAGGATAATGGACAGACGTGGGTAAACCTCACCGGTACGCATTACCAAGGGGAAAGCCCGCAGTTCAGCTCTCAGGGTTGGTTCAACGAACTTTCCTATCCTTCGGCGCTGCTATCGCCCTATTGGCAGGGACCGACCATTGGTAACTCTAACACAGGAACTACGCCAAGTTCGACATGGTGGGCGCGCGAGACGTTCGATTTGAGCTCGTACCTCGGGGATTACGACAACACTAACTCACAATACGGATATGCACAATGTAAGATCCGCTTTGTGATGACCAACAAAACAGGTACTCCTTCACCGGCTTCATTGGCCGGATGGTTCGTAGATAACTTGATGGTGGAAGGTGCACCATGTGAACTCGAACCTCCAACGCTAGACTGGATCAACGTTAGCGTTCAAGCCAAGCCAAATGGCGCGCGTTACATGCCTACTCAAGATGTACGTGTAAAAGGTAAAGACAACGTCGGTGTAGATAGTATGCGTATCTACTTCCGTCGTTACGACTACAGCGGCTCGGGTTGGGGTGCTTGGACAGATTCTTTAATGTCTTCTTCATTCTCAGCCAGTTGTCCTGATTCATCACAGTACACCTACAGTTTCAATAACATCGGCGTCAGCGATACTATCGAGTGGTACGTACGCATCTTTGACTGTGCGTGTCCTAACGTGGTTCGTGACCCTCTAGAAACGGCTACGAACACAACCTATAAATTCTGGCGAGATGCCGCACTCCCTCCTATTTGTGGAACCACAACCGGTACTTCATTCCCATATTCAACGCTGCTTCCTCTAGAAGAAGATTTTGAGGATTCGCAATACTGGGTAGCCGGTACTGGTACAGGAGCCACTGGGGTCACGCACCGTGGGAACTTCCCTGATCAAAACCCGCCGTACGGTAAAAACTGGAAAGTCATTCCTAATGAAAATACTGTTGGATTTGGATGGTCTATTCGTTCAGGTGCTACTTCTACCAACCTAACCGGTCCAGATGGCGATGCCTCTGCCAACGGTAACGGTAAGTACGTGTACACCGAAGCTGAGCAAGGCTCTAACAACGACAAGGCACACATGATCACCCCTTGTTTGGACTTGAGAAACTACAACTGTGCGGTTCTTGAGTTTGATTACCACATGTATGGTGCACACATCGACTTCTTGGCCATCACGGCGGATACAGGGTTCAACTCTTCTGCCTACACGGGGCTAGCTCGTATCGATGGACAGCAGCAATCAAAATCAACAGATCCGTATAAGACCTACACTGTAGCTTTGAACGACATCACAGGCGATTATGTACGTCTTCGTTTCTCAGTAAACCGCGGTAATGCATTAAAAGGTGATGTTGCCATTGATAACATTCGCATCTACGAACCAGAACCATATGATGTGGCCCTACGTGATGTATTCAATCCAGAAAATGGTTACTGTTCATATAGCAACAATGAGCTGATTGATTTGTGGATTCAGAACAATGGCTGTAATACATTGGATAGTGTCCCTGTAACTTGGGATTACGATTACACCAATACTTCTGGAACGACCACCAACGTAACCCATACTGAGTACATTACTCAGAAAATGTTAGAAACCGGAGATTCAACGTACTTTGCCTTCGCTACAGGTCCTAACCTAAGTGGTTATGGTATCTACGACATCTGGGTGTATACAGAACAACCTGGTGATTCTACGAATACCAATGATACTATCGGTCCTATTCGTATTGTACACGAGGAGCCGTACAGCACCTTCCCTTATGTCCTAGACTTTGACGGTGCGGGAACAACTGCTGGTGCGAACACCGCAGTAAACCCAGGTTCTTTCCCAACAACAGTTTTTACTCCAGTTCCTGCTAGTAACTCTGGTGATTATGCCTTTATGGTAGGAACCAAGTTTACCCCTACTGTAGGGTCAGGACCTATTAGCGACGTGAGCGGACAAGGAAACTACCTCGTAACTGAGGGTGATTACGGTATTAGTCCGGCTTCGGCGACACTAGTTTCGAAGTGTTTGGATTTGACCGGTATGAATAAACCCGTACTCCAGTTCCGTCACCACATGTATGGTGCAGATATCGGTGCCATTCGTGTACAATGGATTAAGGACGGTGAAAACGCTTGGTCGAACCCAATGACTCCATATACCACTACCCTCACTGACGAGAAGGACGGATGGTCGTTCTACGAAGTGGATTTGAGCAACGGTGGCGATTTAGTCAAACTTCGCTTTATTGCTCAAAAATCTGGATTTGGGGTTGCGGCGGACATCGCCTTTGACGATATCGTCATCTACGACAAGGCCAATACTGATGTAGGGATGATCAACATTGAAAACCCTGCCACTCGTATCAACCTTGTAGGAGGACCTGCACAGAAAAAAGCAGAATTCAAGATTCGTAACTTCGGTAAGAATGCGCAATCTAACATCCCTATTTACTACACCGTAACGCCTACTTGTGGAGCAAATGCCGGGGTAAGCACAACGTACAACTTCACTTATTCCTCTTCAGTGTCAGCAGGTCAGACGGCCATCTGTACTGATAACACGAACACGGTTGCATGGCCAACAGGAACGTTTGAAGTATATGCTTGGACCGATAAGAGTGGTGATAACAGCACTTGGAACGATAGTGTATATACCAAATCTGCTGGATGGCCAGAACTTTACATCCAAACTGGATTCGTAGAAGATTTCGAATCATGTAATAGCGGTGATTCTTCTGGTTTCTTCGTCGCAGGTGATTTGAACCTTTGGGAAGTGGATGATATCAACGCCCTTAATGGTAAGAATGGCTATGCCTCTCGTCCAAACCAGAATGTACCTGGTAACGTAGAAGAGTTCTTATACTTCCCTCGCTTCATCGGTTTTGATACCATTGCAGGTGCCGAGTTGAAGTTGACACACGACATCGACCTAGGTACTGGTGACCAAGCCGTCATTGAGTGGCAAGGTGGTGGTACATGGAATAACCTAGGTTTTTGGGATCCACAGAACGTAGTGAGTACGAACTGGTACAATACTGGTACTGCTGGCCTTGGCGATGCTTGGGTGGGTAATATCGGTACTCAAAACTCAGTTTGGCCACTAGCCGGATGGAACTTCTCTCAAGCACCTCTAATCCTTAGAGCTCGCTTGAAAACAGCTTCTGGAAATAAAGACGGATGGAACATTGATAAAGTAGAGGTTTATATTCCTCCACAAAACAGTGCCGCCCCTATCGAAGTGACAACGGTAGAATACTTGCCAGTACCTGACCAAAACAACCACCTGAAAGTTCAAATCAAGAACACAGGTGCTAAGATTTTGGACAGCTGTTTGGTTCAGTTCTCGACAGACGGTGGTACGACATGGTCTAATAACGAGAAAGTGGTGTTCTCTCCACCACTTATTCCTCGCAAATCTGCATGGTACGAGTTCGATCAAGATTGGGTAAACCCAACCAGCGGTCTACACAACGTTTGTGTACGTACCTCACGCCCGGACAACAAGCCTGATGCTAATCCTTCAGATGATCAAATCTGTGCAGATATCACCGTACTTGATAAAATTAATATGTCTGTGGATAGTAGTTACTGTAATGATTTTGAAGATCCTTCCCTCGCACCGTGGTTGACACTCAACCCATTCGTGAAAGACGGTTTGACTTCATGGGAAGAAGGTACTCCTGCAATGGCACCATTGGTGGGTGCTTTCTCTGGCAGCAATGCTTGGATGACAGATCTAGATTCAAACTACAAGAAGCGTGATTCTTCTGCCCTATACACTCCAGTATTCGCATTGGATTCAGGACAGACCTACACTTACGAGTTCATGCACGCCTTCTCTACGGAGATCTACCACGATGGTGGTACAGTGGATGTAACCTTTGACGGTGGTATCTCATGGCATACTGTAGGTACGAACCTCTTCGGTGCGACTTGGTTCAACACAAGCTTCGTAACCGCATTGGATATCTACAAACCAGGATGGACCGGTTTGAGCAACGGTTGGCAGCAAGCGAAAATCAACCTTCAGGTAGATACTGCACGTAATGCCATCTTTAGATTTAGATTCGGTTCAGATGAAACCATCAACAAGGCTGGATGGGCCATTGATGATTTCTGTTTCTTCAAAACAGATGAGACGGATAAGATTTACGTCGTAGGTCAAGAAGAACTAGAATCTCACATCGGAGTAGGAAACATCCATCCTAACCCAACAACTGGCTATGCACAGTTGCCGGTGAGCTTCCAGAGCCCTGCGGACATCACCATTACCGTTCGCAATACGCAAGGACAGCTCATCGAAACGCGTACCGTACACGGCAATGAAGGCATCCAAACCTTTACCCTGGATACGCATAGCTGGGCAAGCGGTATGTACCTCGTAGAGACAGTTACTCCTCTAGGTACAGATACGCAACGATTGATCGTCGAGTAAGACATCAATAGATAGATTTTTTTCACCCTCGCAGTGTTTACGGACCTGCGGGGGTGTTTTTTTTTGGTCCAATTCCAGCAGTAATATTGGCAGTAAATCATCGTCTAATGCGTCATAATTTCCGCTAAGACTCTGGTTTTCAGTCAAGGTGTCCCCTTTTCTTACGTCAAATTTTCATTGGCACATCCTTTGACCGAAAATCCACGGAACCCAAACCCTATTGTTATGAACATAGAAAAATTCACAACCAAGAGTCAAAGCATTATTGCCAAAGCGCAATTCTTAGCTACTGACAAACGACATACTCAGGTGGAATCCCTTCACCTTTTATTGGCCTTACTTAAGGAAGACCAAAGCGTACTGCCTTTTGTTGCACAGCAAGGCGAGATACAATTGGACCGATTACATACTGCGCTCGAAGCCGCCTACGAAGGCCTCCCCACCTCTTCTAGCGGGGTCGAAACCTATATGGGCAGAGATGCCGCCTTCGTGCTCCAAAAGGCCGTTCAAAAGGCTGAGGGCATGAAGGATGATTTTGTCGCCACTGAACACCTTTTGCTCGCCTTACTCGAAGATAAAGGCGCCGCCGGTAAAATGTTGAATGATGCCGGATTCACCACCAAACTCGTTGAAGGAGCCATCGATAGCTTACGCAAAGGACGTCATGCCAACAGCTCCGGTGCGGAAAACACCTACAACAGCTTGGATAAATACGCCAAGAACCTCAACAAAATGGCGGAGGAAGGAAAACTCGATCCAGTCATAGGTCGTGGCGATGAGATTCGTCGAGTACTCCAGATCCTCTCTAGACGCACCAAGAACAACCCCATCCTCGTGGGAGAGCCTGGTGTAGGTAAAACAGCCATCGCCGAAGGATTGGCACAGCGCATTCTCAGTGGCGATGCCCCTGAAAACCTCAAAGACAAAACCGTGTATAGCCTGGACATGGGTGCCCTAATTGCTGGGGCGAAGTACAAAGGGGAATTTGAGGAGCGCTTGAAAGCCGTCGTCAAAGAAGTGACCAGCAGCGATGGCAACATTTTATTGTTCATCGACGAGATACACACCTTGGTCGGTGCGGGCAAGAGCGAAGGTGCCATGGACGCCGCCAATATCCTCAAGCCGGCATTGGCCCGTGGGGAGCTTAGAGCCATTGGTGCCACTACCCTAGACGAATTCCAAAAGTATTTTGAAAAGGATAAAGCCTTGGAGCGTCGTTTCCAAAAGGTCATGGTGGAAGAGCCGGATCAGGAGAGCAGCATCAGCATCTTGCGCGGAATTAAAGAGAAATACGAAACCCACCACAAAGTCCGTATTAAGGATGAGGCGGTCATTAGCGCGGTGGAATTGAGCTCTCGTTATATCAGCGATAGATTCCTACCGGATAAGGCCATCGACTTGATGGACGAAGCGGCGTCCAAGATTCGGATGGAGATCAACTCTAAGCCAGAGGAATTGGACATTCTAGACCGTAAAATCCTTCAACTTGAAATCGAGCAGGAAGGCATCAAGCGCGAGGACGACAAAAAGAAATTGGCCGTTATTAAATCGGAGCTCAGCGAACTTTATGAAGAACGCGATGCCCTCAGTGCCATTTGGGAGCGCGAGAAAAACAGTGCGGAGCGCATTCAAGAGATCAAAGAACGCTTAGAGCAATTAAAGCTTGAGGCCGAACGTGAGGAGCGCGCTGGCAACTATGGCCGAGTCGCTGAAATCCGCTATGGTTTGATGCAAGAGGCGGAAAAAGAACTGAATCAGGCGGAAGCAGATCTCGAAAACAGCGAGCGCACGATGATCAAAGAAGAGGTCACCGCGGAAGATATTGCGGAAGTCGTGAGCCGCTGGACCGGCATCCCCGTTCAGAAGATGTTGGAAAGCGAGCGCATGAAGCTGCTGCGTATGGAAGAAGAACTCCACAAGCGCGTCGTTGGGCAGGAAGCTGCCATTGGCGCCGTGAGTGACGCGATACGCCGTTCTAGGGCCGGTTTGGGCGATCCTAATAAGCCTATTGGGAGCTTCCTATTCCTTGGGACTACCGGGGTAGGGAAAACCGAGCTGGCGAAGGCCCTCGCAGCCTACCTCTTCAATGACGAGCAGGCGATGACGCGCATTGACATGAGTGAATACCAAGAGAAGCATAGCGTGAACAGATTGGTGGGCGCGCCTCCGGGATATGTTGGATATGATGAAGGGGGCCAATTAACCGAGGCCGTTCGTCGCATGCCCTACAGCGTTGTGCTCTTGGACGAGATTGAAAAGGCGCACCCAGATACCTTCAACATCCTCTTGCAGGTGCTCGATGATGGCCGCCTGACGGATAACAAGGGCCGTACGGTGAACTTCAAGAACACCTTAGTGATCATGACAAGCAACATTGGCGCTCACCTGATCAACGAAGCCATCGATCAATACGACGGTGCCGAATACAGCACTTTGATGAATAGATTGAAACCTGAGCTTATTGGACTCTTACAAAAGGTCGTACGCCCAGAATTCATCAACCGCATTGATGAAATCAGCGTATTCAGCCCGCTCGACAGAAGCGAGATGACTAAGATTGTGGGCTTGCAATTAAATGTGGTGAAGCGACGCCTGAACGAGCAGAACATCACCTTGGAGGCCAGTCCAGAGGCCATTGCGCACCTCAGCGAAGCCGGTTGGGATCCACAATATGGCGCGCGACCGGTGAAACGCGCCATTCAAAACGAAGTGCTCAATACACTGAGTAAGGAAATCATTGCAGGCAAGGTGAATGCCGACGACGTGATTCTATTGGATGCCTTTGAAGGGGAGCTGGTCTTCAGAAACGTGGACCTGCCCATCTCATAGGAGCGGGCGACCCCAAATCAAAAAACCGCGGCCTCCGGCCGCGGTTTTTTGTTATCGGTAAATTTTTTGCGAATCCAGCCATTGGATCCAGCGGCGCTGATTGACCAAGTGGCCCGCATAGTTGCGCGCAAAAGCGTGATAACCGGGGTTATCTGGATTCGCACACATAAAGAGATAATCGTGCTTTGGAGCCTCCAATACCGCGAGCAAAGCAGCCTTTTCCGGCACACATATAGGTCCCGGCGGCAATCCTTTGATCACATACGTATTGTAGGGATGCTCCAACTTCAGATCACGCGTCAATACCCGTCGCACGGGCTGCTCAGGATTTACATCATTCAAGGCAAAAATGACCGTAGGATCGGCCTGAAGTCTCATCCCCTTCTGCAACCTGTTCAAATACAAGCGCGCCACTAAGGGACGATCGGTGGCCTTAGAACTTTCCTTCATGACAATGCTGGCCAAGGTACTGATCTCTCCGGGCGTCATTTTCATTGCTTCGGCTTGCTTGATGCGCACCGGCGTCCAGAAGGCGATGGTGTTTTGATAGAGCTTGTTTGCGATGGATTTAGGCGAAGCATTCCAATACACCTCATAGGTATCCGGTAAAAAGGCCCCCAAGGCCAAGGGTCCCTCCCATCCGTCCATGGGCGCTTTCAACGCCTTGTACAAGTCCGTGCTATCTGCGAGCAACTGCTTGCCCAATTTCCCCGCGAGATCCGCCAAATTATCCGCACCGGTGAAGGTGATGCGAATAGGTTCCTGCAACCCCGCCTTCAACGCATTGATTAAGGTATTGTTGCTCATGCCCTGATCGATCACGTAGTGGCCAGATTTTACCTTGGCCAACCCCTTGTTTTTTGCGAGCAATAAAAACCCTTGTGGGTTTAGCAATACCTCATCCTCCAACAGCTGCGCGTACAGATGCTCTGCAGTTGTACCTTCTTTCACAAACAGCTTATACGGTAATTTCTTCTCGTTCACATTAGGCTCAAAGACCACATTGTATCCGGTATAAGCGATATAAATCATCGCAGCCGGCACCAAAATGCCGAACAAGAGGACTAGGGTCTTTCTCATAGGATAATCTTTTGGAAGATTTTGGCATCGACGTACTCGCCTTCCCACCAAATCCAATGCATAAGCACTCCAACTTCTCGGAATCCGCGCGATTCGAACAACCGTAGGCTTGGCTCATTGATCATGGGCACATGCGCATATAAATTCTCCACGTGCAAGGTATTGTAGGCATAATGCTCCATAGTTTCTAGGGCCAATTTCGACCAGCCCTTCCCCCTATGTTTTTCCTCAATCATAATGCCCACGCCCGCTCGTTTGGTGAAGGGATCATAATCGAACAAATCGACTGCACCTACGGGATCGCCGTCTACGTCGAGAATCAAACGCAATTGGCCATGTGCTACCAAATTTTCGTGACGCGTCAAGTACTGTCTTAGATTCAGCATAGAGTACGGTTCCTTGGTGGCGCTGACGTACCAAATAGAGGAATCATTCTCAATATGCATGAGCCACTTCAAATCTGACTCTTCCGGGGCGCGCAACACGCCTAAATCTTTGACAGGTATCATATGGGTTATAGTTCTATGGTTCCTTCAAACACCTTAGAAGCGGGGCCTTTCAATACCACATCGGTAAAGGGGCCCGTACCCTTGAAATCTACCTCAAGTACTCCGCCCTGGGCATAGAGTTTCACGGGTGCGGCGGATACCCATTGCTTCGCCACGGCGACCATCGCCGCACCGGTCGCCCCAGTGCCGCATGCGAGGGTTTCCCCTTCTACGCCACGCTCGTAGGTCCTGATGGATAATTCATCATTGCAGGCTTGGATGAAGTTGATATTGCATCCTTCGGCGCCATAACGGTTGCGAAGTTCGCGGGCCACCGACACAAAATCGGGCCCAGCCATACGGTTTTCAACATGATGTGGAGAACCTGTATTTATGAACAACCCACCATGGCGCTCTTCAATGGCAGGTGCATCGACCATTCCAAGGGCAACCTGATCTCCATCAAAGGTGGCCCAGTGGGGACCATCGATGGCCGTAAAAGTGGCTTTATCCTGAATGAGGCCGAGGTCTTGGGCGAACTTGGCAATACAACGACCGCCATTGCCGCACATGGTGCTTTCGTTACCGTCGGCGTTGTAATAGACCATGTAAAAATCATCCCCTTCGTTGCGCGGCTTTTCTAGTAGCATCAGGCCATCCGCGCCTATGCCATAGTGGCGGTGGCAGAGTTCGGCGATGCGCTCAGAAGATAATTGGACCCTGCTCAACCTGTTGTCGAAGAGGATAAAATCATTACCGGCGCCATGGTATTTATAAAAGGTATGAGCCATTACTCCTTGGGATGTTAAAAGGCGTTAAAGTTATGCACTTCAGCGGGTAAGCTACGTTGATTTGGTGTACAATTTGAAGATACGATAAGGAACCTTCATCAAAAAATTGCAGGCTATGAAAGTCACAACGAAAACGCTAGGTCTTTTATTTTTCACTGCCCTTGGGGGTGCAGCCATCGCATTGGGCGGTGCACACCTGATGGGCTACTCCGGTAAAACGGTCATCATCCAAGAACGCGAAGCTCCTGTGGCCCAGCGGACCAACCTCAGTGCGGCGGCGGCAGCCATGCCTTCGGATTTTGTGGGCGCAGCAGAGCGAACGGTGGAAGCTGTGGTACATGTCAAAACCACGGCAGAGCGCGT
>CALDGA010000031.1 GCA_937942085.1 uncultured Flavobacteriales bacterium | reverse complement strand
GCGTGACCAAAAGAAAAAGATATTTGAATTTGTCTACAAATTGAAAAAAGAGTCAGACGGTTACGAGTATAAGTTAATTATCTCAGGTTTTGCCGATGTCCGTGCAAGTGCTGCCTACAACGATGCATTGAGACAAAGACGATCTAATGAGGTTAAGAAGTTCTTGAAGCAGTTGGGGCTTGACGTTCCTACAGAGGATAGAACGGCACCACACACCTATACTGGTGAAATGTTCCTCGACCGCCGCGTTGAATTAACCATTGAAGTAACCAGAACTATTGATTAATAAAGATTATTTCAAATACAAGTCCCCGGTTTTCCGGGGACTTTTTTTTGGTAGTATCTAAGGGTAATTTAGCCGATCAATATTCTTCACTTGTTCAAATCCCCCAAAAACATCATTCTGAAAAGCCAAAATAATTGGCTCCAGCTTAACTCCCCTTCGACCTGAATGTTCTAAATTCACTGATTCAAGATGGACGAAGCACAACTCAAGCAAAGAAAGTACGACGAGGCCTACCTGCGCATGGCAGAAGAGTGGGCACAGCTCAGTCATTGCACCCGCAAAAAAGTGGGAGCGCTGATTGTCAAGGGCCGTATGATTATTTCGGACGGATTTAACGGAACACCTACGGGTTTTGAGAATCCTTGTGAAGACGAGGAAAATTACACCAAGTGGTACGTGCTTCACGCGGAGGCCAATGCTATATTGAAGGTGGCATCGAGCACTGCTTCGGCAGAGGGAGCTACCCTATATTTGACCTTGAGTCCGTGTAAGGAGTGCAGTAAATTGGTCCATCAATCCGGAATTAAACGCCTAGTATACCGCAACAAATACAAGGACGATAGTGGCCTTCGCTTTTTGGAAAAAGCCGGAGTGCGCATAGAACAATTGGACCCACAGTGAAACCCCAACGCGTAGTACTTTGGATCACTGCCTTCTTCGCAGCGGGCATCAGTATCGGTTTGAGTTTCCGGGAATCCGTCTCGTTCAATAGGGGGTCTTCTATGGACCGATTCTTCCAATACCTCCAAGACGAATATGTAGATACACTCGATATTCCGGCGCTTCAGCAAGAAGCCATGGACTACATCTTGTCGGGCCTCGATCCACACAGTGTGCTCATTCCTGTCGAAGATGAGCAGCAAATCGCCGAAAGGATGCAGGGTTCGTTCTCGGGAGTTGGGGTGGAATTCACCATCTATGAGGACACCTTGGTCTTCGTCCATATTATGGAAGGCGGACCCGCAGAATCCTATGGTTTGATGGCCGGAGATCGCATCTATGCCATAGACGGCGATACCATCGTAGGGCCAGATTTAACCAATGATATGGTGACCAACAAAATCAAAGGGCCGGTCGACACCTATGTCGTGTTCAGCATCATGCGTGATGGCCTACCCATTACGGCGGCGGTTCAGCGTGATTTCATTCCGCTCAAGAGCGTGAGTGGCACTCGCATGTACGGCCCTATGGGCTACACCAAGATTGAGCGTTTCGCGGAATCGACCACCGAAGAGTTAGAAGCAGCATTGGCCAAGCTTTCCGAGCAAAATATGCGCGGATTGATTTTGGATTTACGAGATAATCCCGGGGGATACTTGCACGAAGCAGTGGATATTGCAGACCTTTTCTTAGACGAAGGCAAGGTCATTGTCAGTACAAAATACAAGGACGGCCGAACACAAACTGCAGAGGCAACAGGGGGTGATGATTATGAAGATCTGCCCATTCATATCATCCTGAACGGACAAAGCGCATCTGCATCAGAGGTGCTGTCGGGGGCCTTGCAAGATCACGATCGCGCAACGATTTATGGTTCAACTTCCTTCGGAAAGGGCTTGGTCCAAGAGGACAAATTATTGCCGGACGGTTCCACAGTGCGCTTGACCGTAGCGTATTATTACACGCCATCTGGAAGGTCCATTCAAAAACCATACGATGGGGCCGATTTACCAGGAGAGATGGAAGGCCTGATTTTCCAAAGCGATAGTGGAAAGGTGTTGCGTACCATCGGAGGGATTGAGCCAGATGTGGAAGTAGTGAACGATACCACACGCTCTTATTTCTGGGGATTCTCCTTTGGTACCATCGATGATTTTGCCTTTCAATGGGTGGATGATCACCGCGAATCCATTGCCTTGTGGGAGTACGAGCGGTACTTCGATATGGTGATCGTCAATGACGGAATGATCTATGAATTCTTGGATTACGGCGGCTACGGGCTGATGCTGGAAGATTTGCCTTCGGACCAATTAAGCGATCTAGAGTTGATGCTCAAAGCGGCCATCGCGAAAAACATCTGGGGCTTTGATGCCTACACTGCGATGCTCTTGGATGAGGACCCCATTCTCAAGGAGGTGGTTAAAAAATCAACGGGGACCTTAGAGTAAAAAAGAAACCCCGGGCGCGGCCCAGGGTTTACTTTATGAAGTTTTGCGAGATCTTAATGCTCGTGACCTTCGTGAGATTCTTCAGCAGCTTCTTCAGCAACTTCTTCAGTAGCTTCTTCAGCAGTTGAATCTGCTTCTTCAGCAACTTCTTCCATTACTTCTTCTACTGCAGGCTCTTCAGCTGGTGCTTCAGCTTCTTCTGCAGGTGCTGCACATGCAGTCATAGCTACTGCTACTACTGCTGCTGCGAACCATTGTACCTTTTTCATAACGCGTTTGTTGAATAGATTAATAACAGTGGAAAATTAATTGAAAATCAAAAGACTACGCAAATTTTTGCTTTAAAGTTTTGCAAGTTGTGTACTCAGGGCCACTTTCTCGTTCACCAAGGCCGGTAATTCGCTCACAGAAATTCGAATTTGCTCCATGGTATCGCGGAATCGTACGGTTACTGTATGGTCCTCCAAACTTTGGTGATCGACAGTCACACAAAGTGGAGTTCCTGCGGCATCCTGACGGCGGTAACGCTTTCCAATGGCATCTTTTTCGTCGTATTGTACCATATGGTCGAACTTAAGAAGGTTCACAATTTCTCTAGCCTTTTCGGGTAGACCGTCCTTCTTCAACAGCGGAAGAACGGCAACTTTATAAGGCGCCAAGAATGCTGGAAGGTTCAACACGGTACGAGAAGATCCGTCTTCCAGAGTTTCCTCTTGAAGGCTTGTGCTCAAGACGGCCAAGAACATACGGTCCAATCCTATAGAAGTCTCTACAACATACGGCACATAGTTTTCGCCGAGTTCAGGGTCGAAGTACTGTAGTTTCTTACCACTGAATTTCTCGTGTTGGCTCAAATCAAAATCAGTACGGCTGTGAATACCCTCTAATTCTTTGAATCCAAATGGGAATTCAAATTCGATATCGGCAGCAGCATTGGCGTAATGGGCCAATTTTTCGTGGTCATGGAATCTGTATTTCGCAACATCGAAACCTAAGCTCTTGTGCCAATTCAATCGGCGCTCTTTCCAGGTCTCGTACCACTCCATTTCCGTGCCAGGGCGTACAAAGAATTGCATTTCCATCTGCTCAAACTCACGCATGCGGAAAATGAACTGACGTGCCACGATCTCATTTCTAAAGGCCTTACCTATTTGTGCAATACCAAATGGAATTTTCATGCGGCCGGTTTTCTGAACGTTGAGGTAGTTCAAGAAAATTCCTTGGGCCGTTTCCGGGCGCAAGTACAACGTAGTTGCATCTTCGGCAACAGAACCTAATTGTGTACCGAACATAAGGTTGAATTGGCGCACATCGGTCCAATTCATCGATCCACTCACTGGACACTTGATTTCCTCGTCTTCGATGAGTTGCTTCACATCTGCTAGATCTTCCGCCTCCATTGCTTTCACGAATCTGTTCATGATGGCCGAAATCTTATTTTGGTAGCCCATCACGCGAGGGTTGGTGCTCAAGTATTGCTCCTTATCGAAGCTCTCGCCAAATCGCTTTTCAGCCTTTTTGACTTCCTTCTCTATCTTTTGTCGAATCTTCTCTACATGGTCTTCGATCAGCACATCCGCGCGGTAGCGCTTCTTACTGTCTTTGTTGTCTATCAGCGGATCATTAAAAGCATCCACGTGACCCGAAGCCTTCCAAGTTGTTGGGTGCATGAAAATCGCCGAGTCAATGCCGACAATGTTTTCGTGCATTTGCACCATTGCACCCCACCAGTATGCCTTGATGTTGTTCTTTAATAAGGCACCGTTTTGTCCATAATCGTACACAGCACTTAATCCATCATAGATTTCGCTGCTTTGGAAGATGTAGCCGTATTCTTTAGCGTGGGAGATAACGTTTTTAAACTGGTCGTCTGACATGTTGTTGGGCTTTATTAAGCGTTAAGTAGAGGAATGAGGTTGGTGAAGAATAGCTTCACGGCAATGGCAAGCAAGATAATACCGAAAACCTTGCGCAAAATGCTCAAACCGCCTGGTCCTAAGATGCGTTCTAGGCGTTCTGTATTCTTTAAAACGGCATAAACTACGACCATGTTGGCCACAATGGCAATGAGAATATTGATTGTAGCAAATTCAGCGCGAATGGATACTAAGGAGGTCATGGTTCCTGCCCCTGCAATAAGCGGGAAGGCAATGGGTACGATGCTGGCAGTATTTGGGGTTTCTTCTTTATATAGAGTGATGCCTAAAATCATTTCCAAGGCCAAGAAGAAAATCACCAAGCTACCTGCTATTGCAAAACTTTGCACATTCACCCCAAGCAAATTCAAAATGCTCTCTCCGACAAAAAGGAAGACAATCATAATAGCGCCCGCAACAATGGTCGCTTTTTCGCTTTGTACGTGGCCAACTTTCTTGCGCAAACTCACGATAATAGGGATGCTCCCGAGAATATCGATCACCGCGAACAAGATCAAAAAAGCACTGAGTGCATCGTTATAGTTAAATCCCATAGCTGTTTAAATAGTAGTGCAAAATTAGGGTCTTTGGTTGAGCTGCGCACTGAAAACCGATATTAGCTTTGTATTATGATAGAATTGGACGGAAAACTGCTCTCGGCAGATATTTTTAAAAAGGAATTTGTCTGTAACCTAGGTGCTTGCAAAGGCGCTTGCTGTGTAAAGGGTAATGCCGGTGCCCCGTTGGACGAGGAAGAAGCTAAGTTGCTGGACCAAATATATCCTCAATTCGAAAGTTATCTCACGGATGCGGGTCGCGCAGCCGTTCAGGCTCAAGGGAAAAGTGTTCAAGGCTTAGGGGAATTAGAAACGCCTCTCATCGACGGAAAAGAATGCGCCTATACAGTCTTTGAAATAGACGGCACAGCCTCTTGTGGCATCGAAAAGGCCTACCTCGACGGTAAGATCGATTGGAAAAAACCCATTAGTTGTCATTTGTATCCGATCAGAATTGCGAAATACACCAACTTCGAAGCGTTGAATTACGACCGTTGGAGTATTTGTAGCGCGGCATGCTCTTTAGGCGAAGAATTAAAAGTGCCCGTTTACCAGTTCTTAAAAGAGCCTTTAATTCGAAAATACGGGTCCGATTTCTATAGTGAATTGGAAAATGTAGGGAGAGATTTGACTGCTGAATAAGGCCTGAATTACGCGTTTCAATCGACACTTTTAGAGCATCCTAGAGTGGGGCTGCCGAGTCTCAATATTGGCACAAAAAAGTGTTGTTAATAACTGTGGTAAAAACCCGGTATTACCAACTTGATATTCCTCTAAATGATGGCCATGTTTGTATAGGCCGTTCGCCACTCCCAGTGGACGCTTCGGACCAAGCCGCCTAATACCAAAACACTTAAATAACTGATTTTCAGCTGTTTAATAATATTTTAAGCGGCTTAATAACTATTAATTGATTGTACGATGCAGCAAGAACCCATACTTCAGGAAAACAAAAACCGCTTTGTAATTTTTCCAATCCAGCACGATGATATCTGGCAATGGTATAAGAAACAAGAAGCGTCTTTTTGGACTGCTGAAGAGATCGATTTGCACCAAGATGTAGTAGACTGGAAAAAATTGAACGACGATGAGCGTTACTTCCTAAAACACATTCTTGCATTCTTTGCGGCGTCGGATGGTATCGTAAATGAAAACTTGGCGGAAAACTTCGTCAATGAAGTTCAATACTCTGAGGCGAAATTTTTCTACGGCTTCCAAATCATGATGGAGAACATCCACAGTGAGATGTACTCTTTGTTGATCGATACCTTAGTTGATAGTGATTCTGAAAAAGACGAATTGTTCAATGCCATCGAACGTTTTCCTGCCATCAAGAAAAAGGCGGATTGGGCATTGCGTTGGATTGAAAGCGAATCTTTCGCAGAGCGATTAATCGCCTTTGCAGCAGTGGAAGGTATTTTCTTCTCTGGTGCCTTCTGTTCAATCTTCTGGATGAAGAAGCGCGGCTTGTTGCCAGGTTTGGCGACCTCAAATGAATTCATCTCTCGCGATGAGGGTCTGCACCGTGATTTTGCTTGTCACCTTCACAATACTCACTTAGTGAATAAGGTCCCAGTAGAACGTATCACGCAGATTATCGTGGAGGCATTGGATATCGAGCGTGAGTTCATCACGGAATCTTTGCCGGTGAATTTGATTGGTATGAATGCAAAACTCATGGCGGAATACCTTGAGTTCGTGACCGATCACTTGCTTGAAACATTGAATTGTCCTAAGGTCTACAATACA
>CALDGA010000030.1 GCA_937942085.1 uncultured Flavobacteriales bacterium | reverse complement strand
GGCTATCATTAACTTCTTCATTGGTTTGATCGATGCGTTCAATCAAATATAACGAAAAAGCCCCCGCACTTGGCGGGGGCTTTACGAAGCCAAAAATTAGAAGGAAGTGAAAGTTCGTTATGAAATCTCCTATGATATGTTAACCATTTTGGGTGTGTTTCGTTGCAAAACCTTCACAAAAACCTTCACAAAATAAAAAAGCAAGACTTTCTCATTTCTTTAAAAGCCTTGCTATCACTGATGTCGGGATGACAGGACTTGAACCTGCGACCACACGCCCCCCAGACGTGTACTCTACCACCTGAGCTACATCCCGAGTGGGGCGCAAATATACTGCGAATTGGTCTTTGGAATTTTCTTAGTGGCGGATAAAATCTAAGATGGTTCCGGCCCATTCTTCATCGCCAATATCCCAACGCAGGCCGTGGCCCATATCTGGGTAAACGGCTTCTTGGTAGTAGGAACCGTTGTGCTGTTGCATCGCGGCCTTGGCAGTTTCGTATGGTGCTACTGCATCGGCTGTGCCATGCATCCAGAGGAGTTCGCCAGTGTAATTGGCCATATCTTCTCCTAAATCAAATTTATAGCTCGTTATCATAGAAGAAGGCAGGCTAAGGCCAGTAGCATTCTGCATGATCACATTCGCGGTGCTCTGTGGAACTTCCATGACGAGTTTTTGGATGGAAATTCTTGACCCACCTGCGGCGGCTGGACCGGCGGGTAATGAGCCAAGAGAATTGGCCACTACTACCAATCGATCACTGGTCAGGCCTTGACTTTCCAAATACTCTACAACGGCGTCATAATCTGTCGCCATGGATTCCGGGCCAGTTGATTGCCCTGTACTCCATCCAAAACCGCGGTAATCGTACATCATAAAGCCGAAATGGTGTTGTCCTCCTAGGTTCGCGAACAACCCAGCAGTTTCCCAGAAGTTATCCATAGAACTGGCGTTTCCATGAAGGTAGAGAACGATTGTATCTGTGGCTATTTGTGAAATATCACCGAGGTATAGCGCATAAATAGTATCCTCATCAGATGAAAAATCCATGAGGTGGATCTTGCTTTCATCAACATGGTATTCTGGATCCAACCACTTGTTTTTAAAGTCGTAGGTGCCGTTGCCCCCGGCGAACATAGCTGCACTCACATCGCCCCCACAGGAAGTGAGAAGAAGCGATAGTGCTGCGGAAATGGATAATAATAGTCTCATGGTTTAAAAGTTTAAAGCAACGCCCCAGTATATGCCCTTTGCGCCAAGTCCAAAGGTGTTGGGCACATCGGCTTGGGGTACGAGGATTTCGCGGGTGGGGTTTAAGATTTTGTATTCGACTTGAGCTTCGATAAGGCGATAGCGGAAACGATATCCTGCGCTGAATGATGGGGCAAGGATCTGTCCTCGTCCGTATTCGGTTAAGAACCAGGTGGGATCAACCCATGTATTCGCGGAGGCGTTCAGGATGTGTGGACCTCGGTGCCAGTAGGCGTTGATACCGGTTTCTGGATAAAGTCTGAATGCGTAATCGCGTGTGCTCATCAAGGCTTGGGCCCCTGCACTCCAGGAGATGGCGGGTTGTAGTCCGTTTTGTGGGCGCCAATGTTGCACTTGGCCGCCCTCGATATGTGCCGCGCCGAGGAGGGCGCTGGATAATTGGACCCCTCCATAAATGGTGCGATTAGCGCTCACACCATTGGCAGCATAGGCCCCAAGAATAGGTAATGAACCGTCATTAATTTGAGGTCGACCCACGGTCCCTCCTATTTGCCACTGACCTTCATCGAGAGGCTTTACAATTTTTGTTGGAGCACAGCTGGTCGCAAGAAATATCACGGCGAGGCTCAGGGTAATTCGTACCATTGTCAATGGTTTATAACTCATTAATAAAGTCTATGGGTATATAGTCTTGGCGGATGTTAAAATAGAACCGCAGGCTATAAATTTGAGGACGCAAAAGACAACCTCACATGGAACAACACGATTGCATCATTATTGGTTCAGGACCCGCTGGATATACAGCTGCTATTTACGCTGCACGCGCAGATTTGAAGCCCATCATGTACATGGGTTTGCAACCTGGGGGCCAATTAACCACTACCACTGAAGTCGATAACTTCCCGGGCTATCCACAAGGTGTGGACGGAAATGCCATGATGGAAGACCTAAAAAATCAAGCCGAGCGTTTTGGTACAGATATTCGTTTTGGCATAGTTACCAAAACCGAGCTTAACCCTGAAGTAGGTGGATACCACACCTTGACGATCGACGAAAGTACCCAAGTACAAGCGCGTACCGTGATAATCTCTACAGGCGCCTCTGCCAAGTACTTAGGCCTTCCAGCGGAGGAGAAATTCATGGGATTCGGGGTCAGTGCATGTGCCGTATGTGATGGATTCTTTTACAAAGGACAAGAAGTAGTTGTAGTGGGCGCCGGTGATACCGCCGCGGAAGAAGCGACCTACCTCGCAAAACTTTGCCCGAAAGTCACCATGCTCGTACGCCGGGATGAGATGCGTGCCTCTAAAGCCATGCAGAACCGCGTGTTAGAAACTAAAAACATCACTGTATTGTGGAATACAGAAACTGTAGACCTTGTTGGTGATGATAAAGGCCTCACGGGCGTTCAAGTGAAAAACAATCAAACCGGTGAGGAGGAAACGATCCCGGCTACTGGGTTCTTTGTAGCAATTGGCCACAAACCAAATACCGATATCTTCAAAGGCCAAATTGACATGGACGACACCGGCTACATCAAAACCAAAGCAGATTCCACGGCGACCAACTTCCCTGGCGTCTTCTGCTCTGGCGATGCGCAGGATAAAATCTACCGCCAAGCCGTCACAGCAGCAGGAACCGGCTGTATGGCTGCGCTAGAAAGCGAGCGCTACTTAGGCGCCCTAGGCCACTAAAGCCTACAAATTGTGTTATGTTAATAACCCCGGCTGAAAAGCTGGGGTTTCTTTTTTGTCTTTGACCGGATCGTTTTGAAGCCCCGAACTTATTAAGTGCTGCGGACTTAAAATCCGAAGAAACCCTTCGCTACGAAATACGGGATGAGGATGTAGATGATCACATCTCTGACCAAATAGAATACAAAAATGGCTGCCAGGGTTTTCCAACCCAGTGATTTCAATCCTGCCTTAAAACCCTTCTCACGAAATACCGCCACTGATTTCGAAATGAATGGAGGGGTTATTTTTTGTCTGAAGCCCAAAGTGATGTGTTTAGTATCGTTTAACGCCTTTTGCATTACTAAGTTCAAACGTCGGGCGATATAAGCCGGATTCTGTACCCTTGCGGGCCCTTATCATTTATCTAGCCCTAACCTCACGGTTAGGATCCATCTGCCTACCCCTCGCGCAGCAAGCTCTGGACGGGACGCCCAGTCCCGAAGGAACGCGATATACATGACATTTCAGCGTGTGAGGTTTACCATGCCGTTTTGATCACCCAAAACGCGGTGGGCTCTTACTCCACCCTTTCACCCTTACCCGAAGGCGGTCTACTCTCTGTTGCACTAGCTGTCCCTGCAAGCAGGGCCTTCCTGTTAGGAAGCACACTTCCCTGTGCTGTCCGGACTTTCCTCTTCCTTAGAAGCGATAAGGCACGCCCAATGTTTAAACTCAATAATGTAAAGAACGGGTGCAAAAATACTACGCACGGCCCATTAAACGAACTTCCGTGGCACCATATCCACCTTCGGCAAAATCCGCGAAGTAGAATTCATTGCCGCCTATTCGTCTGAGCAAATCGTGCACTTCCTCTTGGAGACGCCCTTTGCCCTTGCCATGAATGATCAGCACCTTGGAAATATTGCGTCGTCGAGCCTCATAAATGGTATCCGCCGCACGTTGAATTTGATGGTTCAGTATATCGTAACGCGTCATTCCTTGCGTAGACTCAAGCAATTCGTGGCTGTGGAGATCAATAATTAGCCGATCTACCTGTTGTTGTGCAGGGCCCGATTTCACTAAATGCTTATCCTTCACCGGCACGTGCCCCACTTCCATCACTCCCTCTTTCGGAAGCAGCTCAAAAGCCTCGTACGGCCGGTCAAAACCAAATCCATCTTCCACCCAGATTTCGGAACCGGTAATCTTCACCACCAGGCCCTCTCCTGCAGCATCCTTGAATTTTACGCGATCGCCAATTTTGAATTCCATCATAAAAAAACCCCGGCCGAAGGCCGGGGTCAAAGTTATCACATATTGCTATGAGACATTACTCCACAGTTATTCTTTCGGTAAGTACCCCTTCATCCGTCTTAAACGTAATGAAGTATACACCGGCGGACGCTTCGCTCAAATCGAACTGGTTCTGGTAAACACCGTTCACCCTCACCACATCGGTCGAGATTACTTGTCCTACCATATTCACGATGCTGATCTCAACGTCTTTACTTGCTGCAGTAGCAAACTCTACGTTAAACAAACCACGTGTTGGGTTAGGATAGATACTGAGCGTTCCGTTCATGAAGTCCTCATCGACGCTAATCTGATTCACATCGAATGTGAACGTCGCCGTATCAGAAGAACATGGACCGAAGGCAATGACAGTTACCGATTCACCCGCCATATTGGCCGTGAATGTTACTGTGCCGGAAGTATCGTTTGAAGTAGTTCCGTTAGAGAACTCTACATATATACTATCCGCACCAGAGGTACCAGAAGTAGACCAGTTTGCAGTCCAATCCGTAGCTGAGATCGTTGCATTCGCTGTATCTACAGAGATATTCGCTACCGCATCAGGATGTACCTGGATGCTAATGGTCGAATCTGCACGCTCACAACCACCAACAGTCACTACCCAGCTGTAGAAGAAGTAGTGGTAGTTCGTCAAGGTACCTTGAGTAATACTTACTTCTCCACCTGGAGTCGAGAATGGATAACCGCTCACCCCGTACTCACGGTACAGACCACCAGTAGTTGAAGCAGTCGCTACCATTCGGTAGTTACCCGGTTGAACTTGAGCACCAACGAACACTTGCTCTGGGTTATTACCCGTCGCTGTAGTGGTCAATGTTCCTGACCAAACCGCTGAACCAGTAGAAATATCCTGTATCTGAACGCTAGTCGTACCCGCAGCATTCGGATATAAGGTTACACTATCCAAGTTGAATGCTTGTGTTGCAGAGAATTGGACACCCACAGTACCAAAGAAATTATAGTTACCTCCACCGGTACCTACTGGGCGATCATTTGCAATAGAAGCTTGAGAAGCTTCAGCACTCAAGGTTAACACTGTATCCTGGGTCAACGTGATGCTGATCGTAGAATCCGCAGCCACCAATCCAAGGGTATCACCTTGCTGGTTGCTCCACATCAATTTACCGTCTGTTGGATGTGCGATACTTAGATCGACTACATCTCCCAAACAAGCAAATTCAGGTGCGACAGGAACAACTTGTTGAGCATCGCTCACATCAACGCTAGTAGCAAGTGTGTCGTTGAAGCTACGACCGTCACCCGTCAATTGAGTATATGCTACAATTGACATAGGACCACCTACATAGTTGCTCACATAGCCCACCATTACTGTATCTGTTCCACCGAACGGAATAGATAATCCAGTAAGGTTCTGCGTCAGTGTCGAACCTAGAACATCTGCACTCACCGTTACATCGGTGATGGTATCTGTACCGAGGTTTTTGATCTCTACACTAATCATCAAGCTATCATCACCACAAACTCCATTGCTCGGTGATAATAAGGCATTCAATGCAGCATCATCGGCTACGACATCGTATTCATCAGCACCAATATCTACTGTCGTAGAGTTGGCTGATGGACGAACATCGCCATCAATGTCTACAGTAATGCCAACAGAATTATCTCCTGCGTCATTAGCCAATGGTCCATATACGTGGAGGTCATTAGCACTTGCAAAAATTGGATCCCCGACAACAGAATTCATATTCTGAGTAGAATCAACCGCTTGCAAAGAAGCTAAATCTGTTGGGTAATTCACTCCACTACTGTAGATATAGCCTAAATAAGTACCAGTGCTGTAGTACAGGTTATAGTCGAATACTGAACTAGAATTGTAAGAATACAGAGCATACGTACCACCTTGGAAGATGTTATTTCTGATGTCCACATTTGTGCCACTATAATAGTCATAGAAGCCATAATATGAACCAACTGCTGTATTATGATAAATTCCAGTGTTGGCAGCATAATAACTGCGGAATCCGTAATAACCGTTCTTAAACATGTTATTAGAAATCTCGGAGTCCACATTAGCCAATGAGGACGTGTTAAAGTAATATGTCAAGAGTGAATAATAGCTCTCAACCTCATTACCCGAGAATCTACAACCATCTATATCATATAAGTAGCTGGCATAATTATATGTATTGGTAAAACCACCAATATTGTTTCCTTCAATTACAACATCACGTGCATAACGGATATAAATTCCATAGTAATATTGACTATTGAATTCATTATCGGAAATAGTTATCGTGTTATATGCACCTTTATCTAATGATGACCCCCACATCGTGAATGCGAAGTAACCACCAGTAATAGTGTTGTTTGTAATCGAAATATGATCGTCACCCCCAGTAAACATACTATAAGAAGTAGGTGATCCCGATACAGTTATTGGGATATTGGTAGATGATGTGGAAAGAGGTGCTTCAATGGTACATCCTGTAATTGTAATATGACTGGTACCGTTCAAGCGAACCGTATGACCACCAGTTCCACGGATGTACATGTCCTCAAGGGTTACGTAAGAAGCACCTTCAAGAACAAGTGCACCAACTGTATCATTAACCGATGGAGAACCTTTGAACGTAATCGTATTCAATGAATCCACTCCATTCACTTCACCAATTGGTGTTGATGTACTGAAGTATCCACTTTGGAACTCGAATGTTACTGCACCGCCTATACCACAAGTATTCAAGACACTCATGACACTATCCAGTGTAGCAAAATCTCCTGTAGGACCGACAGAGTATGAGCCTGCCGCCAAAGGACCAGTACATTCTGTTGTGAATGTGAATGGACCTTCCCATTGTCCCGGGTTACAACAGCTTTCGATATAGAAATCGTAAGATGTATTAGGATTCAATCCACTCAAGGAATGAGGAGCAGTAACGTTAGAGTCTACCGTACCCGATTGAGCACCAACACCCGTCCCTTGAATAAATCCTGCCGGACCATATTCTACATTGAAACAGTTTGTTCCAGTGTAATTCCAGCTTAAATCTGCTGAAGTATCCGTAATGTTCGAGGCCATTTGGTTGTAGTTAATACAAGAAGGCATAGATTCAATACGAACACTATCAATCTTCAAGTCGTTCCACTGTCCATTACCCTCAGGAAGGATAAATGCAACACGTGCATCTCCCGACATGGTCACCGTTGAATCCAGGTATACCTGGTATTCTTGGTACGAAGTTGAAAGCGTCAATTCTTGCACAGGGTGAGCGGTTGAAAGCGCTCCCGAGAAACCGCTTAAACCAACTTCTAGCTCTCCGAGATATGAAGTCGAATTCACCAAGGCATAGAACGTAACCATATGACCACCTGTATCTAAACCAGAAATAGCTGGTGAAGAAAGTAGAACGGTATCGGAATTCATGGCTAAGCCCCAGAATTCCATATATCCATTACCTGCATAGGCTCCATAGGTATTTGACATACCACGGACATACGAAGCAGATGCTCCTCTATCCTGAATCCAACAGTCCGCTAAGTTTGGAACTGTTTGTGTACCAAATGTACCTGCAAGATTCTCGAAACCTTCTACAAACGGAGCGGCGACAGGAGAACATGGAATCTCAATAGTCAATGGTCCTACCCACGGTGACATTGAGCCATTAGATGTCATACAACTTGACTGGATGTAGAAATCGTAAGTTGTCGCATCATCAAGGGTGTTTATCGTCCAAGTGTTACCAGTAATGGTATCCGTTGGCGCACCAGTCCCTTGCGTAAATCCAGTTGGACCCCACTCAATAATGTAATCATTGACCAATGAGCTATCCGTCCAAGTCAACGTTGCTGATGAGTCTGAGGTGGCTATACCCGTGAAGTCTGTTGCAATAGGACAGTTTGGGATATCACGAATTTCAACATCATCGATAAACGCATATGTATATGAGAATGTATAACCAGTAACAAGTTCTGGTACTATCATGAACACCACTCGTGATGCTGATGATGAAACATTATCCAAATCAATTGTATAGTCTACATAAGTACCGTTGTAATTGATCGTATCAACGATGCTGATAGAGCTCTTACTTCCAGAAGAGTCCGCAGTAGCAACAATTAATTTATTGTTGTAATAAGCCACTGTACCGACAGATCTAATGCTAAACAAAACTTGCTTATCACCATTACCCATACCCGCAATTCTTGGGGACATGGCTGCCAAAGTATCCCCTTCAGCACTGTTTGATGACGAGGAGCTTGCATATCCATAGAAACGCAATGATTTAGACCCCGTCTTAGAATAAGACGTCGAATTATAAACGTATGAATAGAAGGATGTAGAAGTCCCTGTCTTCAAGTAGTTCCAACAATCCGGTAGATCTGGGTTAGAAGTGGAACCCGCGGTCTGCAATTCAAAACCAGTTGAATATGGAGCTGCAATATCTCCACACTCTGTTTTGAATGTAAACGGACCTACCCAGTTTGAAGTACCATCGCCAGTTGCTGTACAGTTGGACATTACATAGGCATCGTAATAAGTATTCGACATCAAACCAGTCGCAGTATATGATGTAGTCGATGATGTGTATGAAGTACCTGTCCCTTGAGTGAAACCAGTTGGCCCCACCTCAATATTGAAGGCCGATGAACTTGACGACCAAGTTAGCGTCGCTGCTGACTTGGTAATATTCGTTGCACTTAAAGAAATTGGCTCCGGACAAGGAGGAATATCGAGGACAGAAATATCGTCTATGTACACGTAATCATAAACCGGAGACAACGAGTTATCCCATAACCAAGCAAAGGCTACGCGAGAATCTCCTGAAACCACACCCGCTGCACTATCCAAATAAATCGTGTACTTCTGGTAGGAAGTTGATGTGAATACCGTATCAACAATTTTGAAAGATGAAGGTGTAGCATTTCCGTCAGTTACCCCTACCAGTACCATACCTAAATATGAAGTCGAAGATGTACGACCATAGAATTCTACCATTTTAGTCGCACTATCCAATCCTTGAATTGGTGGAGTCGTAAAGAAGGCAGTATCTCCGTATGACGAGCCGTTTGGTGTACCCGATGATTTATATCCATAAACCATTTGAGAACCTGAATTCGCATAAAAAGAGTAATTACGAACGTACCAGTACGGATAAGTACCATTGCTGTAGTATTCCCAACAGTTCGGCAAACTTGGTGTAACATAGTTACCACTTGATCCTGCATCAAAGTTTTCCGTAAATGGAGTCGTTACAGCCCCACAAGGAGTAGCAAACGAAACAGGTCCAAGGGTATCTGAGTAGGAAGTAGAGCTACAAGCGGTCACAGCATATACATCGTAAGTTGAAGAACCCACCAATGAACTCAATGTAGCTGAACCTGAACTTACTGTAACTGATGAACCACCCGAGCTAGGATTGAACCCTGATAATCCATAAATCAAGGTTGTCGTGGCGCTCGAATTACAGGCCTCTGTTACTGTAGCGGTCGCAGTTGAACTAATATTAGTTACGGCAATAGCAGTTGGTGCGGCACATCCGCTGTACCCTGAAGGCAGTTCTTGAACTTTAATATCATCAACGATGATGTCCGTGTAGAAACTAACTGTTCCGTTTTGCTTTTCTACTGTAAATCTCAGAGCGATATCATTGTTTAATGTCAAACATGAGATATCGACGGTAGCTTTTCTCCATCCAGAAGAGTCAGAATCACCAGTCCATACCCTAGTATAGCTTTGACCATCGAATACATCGACGTAGAGCTTGTTACCACCTGGATATGAAGTGGGATTGTAGTTATCTCTAAACCAATAAAATTCTATTGAAGGTGTAGTCAAAGTACTTACATCAATAGAATCAGTGGTTATTGAAACATCACAAGGATAAGGGCTTGAACCATCAACCCACATGGCATAGGAACCTGTGGAACCCGTGTGATCAGTATATCCAGAAGCACTATAGCCTGGATTAGACGTCGTCATCTTCCAATAAGCATTGGTAGATGTACTGTTACAGCTATTGCTTTGAGTCCACCCAGAAGGAAATGACGTACTATTAAAGGACTGCGTCATTACTTGAGCCTCTGAGGTAAATACAAAAGCCAATAGCCCTAACACTAAGGGTATTAGTTTTTTCATCAGTAAAAAAGGTTTTGTTCGAATGAAAATTAGAAAAATTTTCATGGCTTTCCTAACAATAGCCTAATTACCAAAATGTTAATAAAATAATTGATACAATTTGATAATGTTTAAGCAAAGTGAAAATTGTCAGTCCAAAAAAAACCCCGGCCTTTCGACCGGGGTTTCGAATATCTAATTAAGGTAGATTATTCCACCGTAATACGCTCTGTTAGGACGCCTTCGTCAGTAGTAAACTTGATGAAGTATACACCTGCTGACTCATTGCTGAGATCGAACTGGTTGCTGTATGCTCCGTTCACTTTCACCACCTCTATAGCGATCACCTGCCCTACCATGTTCACGATGCTGATCTCAACGTCTTTGCTCGCTGCAGTAGCAAACTCAACATTGAACAACCCGCGTGTTGGGTTCGGGTAGATGGCTAACGTACCGTTCATGAAGTCCTCGTCTACGCTGATCTGGTTCACGTCGAAGGCGAACGTCATCGTATCTGTAGAACACATGCCGTAAGCAATCACAGTAGCCATAGCACCTGTTTGGTTTGCACCGTAGGTAACTGTACCGGTTGCCGTGTACGAAGTATCGCCGTTGTCGAAGTAAACCATGATGCTATCTGCATCTGTTGTACCTGAAGCATCCCATGAAGCAGTCCAGTCGGTTGCTGTAATGGTTGCGTTCGCAGTATCAACAGTGATAGACGCCATCGGATCTGGTGCGATCTCTACAGTAAAGGTAGTATCCTCACGGTCACAACCACCTACTGTGAACTTCCAGTTAAAGAAGTATTCTAAGTATGTAGTGTAAGTACCTGAAGTCAACACTGCATTACTATCCGTTGACCAGTATGGGTAACCGGTTGAACCAACGTACAAGTCGTACCATGAACCTGAAGTGCTACCCGCACGCAATAGCAAATAGTTACCTGCTGGCATGGAAGCACCGATTGGGATGCGGTTCTCTCCTGAAGCAGACCAAGTCGCTGTCGTAGAGAAGATCGTAGCACCTGTGCTCACATCGATCACGTTGATTGCTTCTGAACCAGAGGCAGATAGAGGATAGATACTTACGGTATCAAGCGTTGCCGCCTGGAACGTAGTGAAGTAAATACCGTCCTGACCTGACCATGTCGCTGTTGGAGTCGGTGTAGCGATTTCTGTTTCGCTGCTCACCGTTCCTACAGTGATCGTCGTATCCATAGTAACACCCGTCAATGTGATTGTAGAATCAACTCCAGCTATTGCCAAAGTATCATTACCTGATGTCCACAGCGCTGTCCCTTGAGTTGGGTGCGTAACAGTCATCACTACATCATCACCTGAACAGATCATCGCTGGGTAGTTCACCGCTACTTGCTGAGCATCTGAGATCTCAACCGAAGTAGATAGTGTATCATTACCTGGACGACCGTCACCGCTTAGCTGAGTGTAAGCAACAACTGACATAGGACCTCCTACGTAGTTGCTCACGTAACCCAACATCACAGTGTCTTTGCCACCGAACGGTACCGATAGACCGGTCAACGTCTGAGTCAAGGTAGTACCCATCACATCAGCGCTCACTGTCACCCCAGTCAAAGTGTTCTGACCGTAGTTCGAAATCTCAACGCTTACCATTAAGCTGTCGCTACCACAAACACCATTGCCTGGGCTCAACAACGCGCTCAAGGCAGCATCGTCACCGATCACATCATATTCATCCGCACCAATATCTACAGTAGTTGAACCTGACATCGGACGAGTATCGCCGTCGATATCTTCGGTCACACCCACTGAGTTATCGCCGTGGTCGTTCGCCAATGGACCATACACGTGTAAGTCTGAGGCTGATGCAAAAATCGGATCACCCACCCAAGAGTTCTGGTTCTTGGTAGTATCTACACCCGCCAATGACGATGAGTCAGTTGGGTAGTTCGCTGAACCGTTGTAAATGTATGCCAAGTACGTACCCATACTGTAGTACAAGTTGTAATCAATGCTTGAGTTTGAGTAGTAGCTGTACAACGCGTACGTACCACCTTGGAAGATGTTGTTACGGATGTCCGTACCTGATCCATTGTAGTAGTCGTAGAATCCGTAGTAGCTACCCACACAAGTGTTGTGGTATACTCCTAGGTCCGAACCGTAGTACACGCGCAAACCGTAGTATCCATTGTTGAACATGTTGTTCGAAATCTCGCTATCTAGAGTAGCACTTGAAGAAGTTCCCAAGTAGTAAGCCAGCACTGAGTAGTAGCTATCCACCATGTTCTTAGTGAACACACAACCGTCGATGTTGTACAAGTACGCTGCGTAGTTGTAAGCATTCGTGAAGTTGCCGATGTTGTTTTCAGCAATTTCTACATCGCGTGCGTAGTAGAAGTAAATACCGTAGTAGTAAGCATCTGTGATGGTGTTGTTTGTGATTTCTACGTCATGAGTTGCACCCAATGAAGCAGAAGATCCGTAGAACGCCATCGAGAAGTAACCACCTTTAATAGTGTTATCACTAATAGTCAAGTATTCCTCCCCTTCAGTAGTTGACGAGTAAGAAGTCGCAGAAGCAGAAGCAACGATAGCGATGTTCTGTGTTGAAGCTGCACTTGACGTCTCGATCGTGCTACCGGTGATGTTTACGTGATCTGTACCGTTCAAACGAACAGCGAAACCACCAGTCGTGCGGATGTATAGATCCTCAAGGTTGATGTACGAAGCACCGTCAAGTACCAAAGCACCCAAGGTATCTCCTGTTGCGTTCGCACCAGAGAATGTGATTGTGCTAGTTGCACTCACACCATTCACCGCACCAATAGTACCACCAGCGTGTGAGCCGCTTTGTAGCTCGAAGGTAACTGCACCTCCAATACCACACACGTTCAATGTGCTGATTACACTATCCATAGTAGCAAAGTCTCCCGTAGGACCTACAGAGTAAGTACCCGCTGCCAATGGACCCGTACACTCAGTAGTGAAGGTAAATGGACCTTCCCACTGACCTGGGTTACAACAGCTCTCTACGTAGAAGTCGTACGTAGTGTTCGGGTTCAATCCGCTCAACGTGTGAGGAGCAGTAACGTTTGAATCCACTGTACCAGACTGAGCACCAACACCTGTTCCTTGGATGAATCCGGCAGGACCGTATTCTACGTTGAAACAGTTGTTACCAGTGTAGTTCCAAGTCAAATCAGCCGATGAATCAGTGATGTTACCTGCCATCTGGTTGTAGTTGATACATGATGGCATCGCGTTGATTTCAACACTATCCATATATACATAGTCGTAAGTAGACTTAGAATAGAATCGGAAACCGACACGCATATCGCCAGTCTGCATTGCAGAAGAATCCAAGTATACTTGGTACTGAGCGTAAGAAGTATTACCTCCCAAGTTGAAAGACTGGATCGTACGAGCAGTTTCGTAGTTACCCATAGCATCAGTCGCTACAACGTCAAAACCACCTGGGTATGAAGTTGAAGACGAGCGCGCATAGAACGTAAGTACGTGACCGCCTTGATCCAAGTTTTGGATCATCGGTGTAGATACAACGTTAGTATCGCCACCATTAGCGTACATATAAGCTCTCAATGAATAGCTTCCTGAGTAAGCGTAGTAGCTGTATCCATAGCCCATGGAGTATGAAACTCCACCGTCTGTATCGTAAGCCCAACAATCTGGTAGGTTAGGATTCTGACTGTTTCCTGAGTATGCAGGAGACGTTTCAAATCCGTCTGCCCATGGTACCGAGGTTGGTGAACATGGGATATCTACAGAAATTGGTCCTACCCAAGGAGATACAGAACCGTTACTGCTAATACAGTCAGACTGAATGTAGAAGTCGTAACAAGTCGCATCGTCCAAAGTATTGATCGACCAAGTATTGCCCTGAACCGTATCCGTTGGTGCACCTGTACCTTGAGTAAAGCCACATGGACCCCACTCGATGATGTAATTGTTCACTGCAGAGCTATCTGTCCAAGACAATGTCGCAGAGGAATCAGAGGTAGCATTACCCATAGCGTTCAATGCGATAGGACAGTTAGGGATGTCGCGGATCTCGATATCATCAACATACGCGTAAGTATACGAGAACGAGTAACCTGAAACAAACTCAGGTACAATCATAAACACGACGCGAGATGCATTCGATGGTACGTTATCCAAATCTACCGTGTATTCTGTATACACAGTCGAGAAGTTAATCGTATCAACAATGTTGATTGAGCTCAATGAAGCATTGGTATCGGCAGTTGCGATAATGATTTTTGAGTTGTAGTAAGCCACAGAAGATGAGGTTCTTACATTGAAAATCACCTGCTTATCGTTGCCATTCAATCCTGCGATTCTTGGAGAGAACGCAGCCAATGTATCGCCATCTGCACTATTCGTTGAAGTGGTACTAGCGTATCCGTAGAAACGCAAAGAATTAGTACCTGTATTCGCATAGTAGCTGTAGCTGTAATTGTATGCATAGAAAGACGAAGAAGTCCCTGTTTTAGCATATGCCCAACAATCTGGCAAGTTTGGATCTGAAGTATTACCACTTGAGAAGCCTTCGAAACCTTCAGTCAGTGGTACTGAGAAGTCACCACACTCTGTTTTGAACGTAAATGGACCTACCCAGTTCGACGTACCGTCGCCAGTAGCCGTACAGTTCGCCATTACATACGCATCGTAGTAAGTATTTGACATCAAACCAGTTGCTGTATATGACGTAGTGGTTGAAGAATATGATGTACCTGTACCTTGAGTAAATCCTGTTGGACCTACTTCAATGTTGAAGGCGCTAGATGAAGATGACCAAGTCAACGTTGCAGAAGTTTGCGTTGCACCTGCAAGGGCCAAGCCTACTGGCTCTGGACATGGAGGAATATCCTTGATAGTTACATCATCAATGTATACATAGTCGTAGCTATAATCTCTAATCCATACGAAAGCAACACGAGCATCGCCAGAAGTGATACCAGCAGCTGCATCCAAGTAAACTGTTTGCTTAGCATAAGCGGTGGTTGAATAAACAGTATCTACAATCTTCAAAGAAGAAGCATCACCGTTTGCATTCGTTACCCCTACGATAACCATACCGTCATACGAAGCGGAAGAAGTTCTTGAGTAGAATTCAATTTGCTTTGTAGCACTATCCAAACCTTGAATAACAGGCATAATAGCAATTGTAGAATCTACATATGCAGATGAAGTCGATGTCGAACCTGATTTGTAACCGTACAACATCTGAGAACCTGAGTTCGCGTAGAAGGAATAGTTACGTGTGTACCAATATGGATAAGCGTAAGACAATGGAGCGTTACAGTTGTAGTAATCCCAACAGTTCGGAAGTGATGGGTTGTTGTAAGCACCTGAAGCAGTGTTATCGAAGTTCTCTGACCAAGGAGTCGCAAGAGCAGCACATTGAGTGTACTGACCATTTGACGCCGCTGTCATCGAGCTATCATTCACCGAACAGATAGTTGTCACGCGAAAATCGTACGCAGTTGCAGCCATCAAACCTGTGATATATGCTGTGTCCGAGTAGACCCACATAGTATCTCCTGTCCCTGGTGTAAAACCAGTCGTATCATACTCAACAAGGTGGTATGAATACGAAGAAGCACCGTCCCAAGACAGTGCTGCATCATACGCTCCGGTTGTTACCGAAAGGTTCGTAGGCATAGAACACGTAGACAATGTGTTACAATAGACTGTGTCCTGAACAGTACCGGCAGTCATTGAAGAACCCGAAGGTGACTGATAGATATAGTTACCAGAAGCGTCCTTGATCTTATAGCTACATTCCGATTGCCATGACCCGCCAGCTTGCCAAGAAAACTGTAAGGTATCACCATAACTTACGGTGATAGCATACGCAGCATAACTCCCTTGCGAAGAGGTTAGGGTGTAGGTTGTTGTTGTCCCGCTATTCGAGATAACATCCATGTCGTTGCCGTTCCAGCCATCACCATATGAGTCATACAACTCTAGGGTAATAGGGCCACAGCTCTCTGTTTGAGCGAATGTTGAAAAACCTGAAAAGGCAAACAACATCAACAGCAACGAGCGAGTGAGTAATTGTTTTTTCATAGCTAAAAAGCATTTAATTAAGCGAATACGCAATATCTCAAATTGAATCAAACGAAACAAATGTTTTGAGATATTTAATTGCGGATCAGGATTGTCGTTTAATTCATCCGAGATATGGACTGCCAAACTACTGTTTTACAGAATGTTGGGATACACTCCGAGGACTTCAGAACTGTTGGACACTACCCATTTTAGAGAAATCTATGGATTCTAATTAGAATTTACTTCCCAGGGGTAAATAGTATTAAAGCTTAATTAGGATGAAGTATTATTGAATTCCCAGGAATAATAAAAACTCAACAAGCAAAATCAAAAAACCCCGACGCGTTACCGCGTCGGGGTTATACTACTTTTTCTCGTGAACCCGGCAGGACTCGAACCTGCGACCGTCTGCTTAGAAGGCAGATGCTCTATCCAGCTGAGCTACGAGTCCAAACCCATAGGGTGAGGAGAAGAAGTTGTCGGGAAGACAGGACTCGAACCTGCGACCCTCTGGTCCCAAACCAGATGCGCTACCACCTGCGCCACTTCCCGAACATGTTAATGAACTTCTCTTCGCGGAAAGACTGGGACTCGAACCCAGGGGACGCTATCGCGACCACAGCTTAGCAGGCTGCTGCATTACCACTCTGCCACCTTTCCGTTAGGGAGCGCAAATTTAGCCGTAAAATCTATTTGCGCAAGGGTACGATGTGAATTTATCACAAGAAAAATCGAAATAATTTTTATCCCGTCCCAAAACCTGTACAATAACACCAAATTCCCAGGTTATAACACACTAAACCTGAACATAATACCACCCCTCCTATTCTTTCGGATATTCGATGCGCACGTGATACACCCCGCGCATAAATTTCTTGAAGGCCTCTTTAATGGTGTTGATGTCTTTCAAGGTGATATCTGCGTTATCGTATTGACCCGTAGTGAGCTGATGGTCAATGACTTTATCGATCATTTCATTGAGATTGGACTGTGTTTTTTCCGGCAAACTGCGCGTGGAGGCCTCGACTGCATCTGACATCATCACAATGGCCGTCTCCTTTGAAAACGGCTTGGGACCCGGGTATTGGAACGACTCGAACTGGCTGGCGTCCGGATGGTCCTCTTTGAACTTGCGGTAGAAATACTCAACACGCGAAGTGCCGTGGTGCGTACGAATGAAATCTACCACAATATCTGGTAGTCGCTGTTTTTTGGCCAACTCAATCCCATCCGCCACGTGCCCGATAATGATCTCGGCACTTTCAAGGTAACTCAGATCATCGTGAGGTGAAGCGGTCGAGGTTTGATTTTCCGTGAAATATTGAGGATTGGCAATCTTTCCAATATCATGATAAAGAGCGCCGGTACGCACCAATAGGGTGTTCCCTCCTACCAATTCCGTCGCGTATTCCGCCAAATTAGCCACCTGCATGGTGTGCTGGAATGTACCCGGCGCTTCTTTGGATAAGCGCTTTAGCAGTGGGTTGTTGGTATCACTAAGCTCGAGGAGAGTGAGGTCGGAAACCACTCGGAAGGTGCGCTCGAAGAAGTAAATCAGTGGGAAGATGAACAGCAACACAAGGACGCCTATGAGTGACGACACTAGGGGTTGGATGGCTTCGGTACTCCACTCCATTTGTCGGATAAGGTAAATGCTAATGTGGGTGACAATCACGACGGCCATGATGATCAGGGTGCTTTGGAAGAGCTGGCTCCTTTTGTAGATGCCCCGGATATTGAAGAGGGTAATGAGGCCAGCAGCGAATTGGACCACCATAAAATGTACCGCACCGCTGATAAATGGGGCAACAAGGAACAGGAGTAGCACATGGGACACTAGGGCGAGGCGATCGTTAAAGAAACTTCGAAGAAGCACCGGTAAGAGTACGAGTGGGACAACGAAAGGGTTGAGAAACGATATGGAGGCCGACCACAAAGTGGCAATGGCGGCACCTGCAATGACGAACATGTAAAGATTGAGGCTCGAACTGTGCGCTAGGATTTGAGGATCGTATTGATTTAGGTAGAGTGCAATAGCTACGATGATTAATAGAATGTATGCTAATGCACCTGTTCTGCTAATCAAATTAATTTCCGAATCTCGCCCATCGAAGTTTGCCTCCAGAGCCTTTAAAACATTGAATTTTTCTTGAGTCACCGCTGCCCCTCGAATGATAATTGGAGTACCTCTAGTAACAAACCCTTTACTCATAGTAAGTGCCGATGCTCTATACAATAGGGCAGAATCTACCTTTGAAGAAGAAATTTTCAAAGTAGGTTGTATCATCAGTGTATCTGGCAAACCATATTTAGCTTTTATTATACTTGGAGTAATCGCTTCTGAAACATCCAATGAACCTCCATCACTGAAAAATGTCAAATGTTTATCGTTAGGTATGATTCCAATCACACCTTTTTCCTGCCATTCGATAAATATTTCATCATCTTTAATAAATGAGCCCAGATCTTTTTTCCAATTCTCTATTTGGTAAGAATAATCATAGTAAAAGTCACAACTTTGATACAATTCCTGTCGGTCTTCAAAGAGCTCCTCTTCTGACTTTGGCAGAGAAAAATCAATAGGGGCTATTAAATCGTCCTCCAACCAAATTTGTCCGAGGCGGTATTCGTATTGGAATTGGGCCTTGAAAGGAATGCTGAGGAAAATCAGAGCGGTGCTCACAGCGCCTACTACTACAAAATATGCCCACTTTTGGCGACTTTGAAGCCAATCCAATCCTTTCATCCGACTTTGTTCTTTTCTAGGGACCAATTTAGTAGTTTCGTAGGGTCTTTTGACAAGAACCCAAATATCAAACACCAGAACATGAAAGAAGTCGTAATCGTCAGTGCTGCCAGAACACCTATGGGCAGCTTCGCCGGTGCACTAAGCACCCTACCCGCTCCTAAAATTGGGGCTGCCGCCATCAGCGGAGCTCTCGAAAAAGCAGGAATCTCACCGGACCAAGTAGATGAAGTCTACATGGGCAATGTCCTTCAAGCCAATGTCGGACAGGCTCCAGCGCGTCAAGCAGCGATTTTTGCCGGCATCAGCAGCAACGTCCCTGCCACCACCATCAACAAAGTTTGTTCATCAGGAATGAAGGCCGTGATGATGGCTGCACAGGCCATTAAGGCCGGCGATGCAGAGGTCATTGTGGCTGGCGGCATGGAAAACATGAGCGCTGTCCCCCACTACCTCCCTGGCAGCCGCAACGGCGTTAAATTGGGCGATATCGCGATGGTAGACGGTTTGGTGAAGGACGGCCTTACAGATGTATACAATGCGCAACACATGGGATTGTGTGCGGAATTGTGCGCGAGCGAGCATAACTATTCACGCGAAGCACAAGATAATTTCGCCCTTGAAAGCTACAAGCGTAGTGCTGCGGCTTGGGAGGCAGGGAAATTTGATCAGGAAGTGGTCCCTGTAATGATTCCACAACGCAAAGGCGACCCAGTGGCCTTTGATCGCGATGAAGAATATACCAAGGTGAACGTGGACAAGGTCCCTCAGTTGCGTCCTGTGTTTCAAAAGGACGGGACGATTACTGCGGCCAATGCTTCTACCTTGAACGACGGTGCTGCGGCATTGGTGCTTATGAGTGCTGAGAAAGCGGCGGAATTGGGCCTAAAACCTGTGGCAAAAATTATCGGATATGCCGATGCAGCGCAGGAGCCTGAATGGTTTACAACGGCACCGGCTAAGGCGCTCCCTAAGGCAATGGCCAAGGCGGACAAAACTTTGGATCAGGTGGATTATTTCGAGTTTAATGAGGCCTTCTCTGTAGTGGGATTGGCCAATACAGACATACTAGGTTTGGATGCTTCGAAAGTCAATGTCAATGGCGGCGCGGTGAGTTTAGGCCACCCGCTGGGTGCCTCTGGTGCGCGCATTGTCACCACATTGATTTCTGTGCTGGAGCAAAACGGCGGCACCATTGGTGCAGCGGCTATTTGTAACGGTGGCGGCGGAGCGTCGGCCATGGTGATCGAACGATTGTAAATCAGTCCTTTGAAAATGTTGAAACCCTGGCTTCGGCTGGGGTTTTCTTTTTGTGCAAAAAATGAAGCAATTCTTGGCAATGTGGTGCATGCGTGTGCTAATTTAGAATTCCATGAGTGATAGAGATCTAGGCATCGCATTTTTGGGCAGCGCTCCTTTGAGAGCGGAGGCATCTGACCGAGCAGAATTGGTCAATGTCGTCCTTTTTGGGGAGACCTTTGAGATTCTCGAAAAACAGGTAAAATGGTCACGTATACGGCTGCACCATGACCTCTACGAAGGTTGGATAGATAATCTTCAATATCAAGAACTTAGCGCCGAAGACTTTAACCGTATTCAATCTGCCGATCGCCACGTTTGTAGCGAAACCGTGCAATTGCTTCAGGCCGAAGATGCCGCTAAATCCACACTCATTCCTCAGGGCAGTTTATTGCCTCTATTTGATGGAAAAACTACGGCTATTGGTGGCCAAGTATTTAAGTTTGAAGGAGAGCAAACGAAGGGAACTGGAACTAGAGAGGCTTTGGTGCATACTGCATTTTCATATTTGAACGCACCGTACCTCTGGGGTGGCCGAACGCCCTTCGGCATAGATTGTAGCGGGTTCACTCAGATGGTGTACCGCCAATTTGGTACGAGTATTCCTAGAGATGCCAGTCAACAAGCTAAGAAAGGCGAGACATTGAGCTTCTTAGAGGAGTGTTTGCCGGGGGATTTGGCGTTTTTCGACAACGCGGAAGGTGCCATCACCCACGTGGGCATTGTCCTTGAAGATGGAAAAATCATCCATGCCTCTGGCCGAGTTCGAGTGGATGGTTTAGACCACAGTGGGATCTACAACGCGGAATTGAGCCGTCATACCCACAAACTAAGAGTGTTGAAGCGATTGATTCCTTAACGGGCCAATGCTTTGATCACTTCCCCTCCGAGCTCCCAGAATTCATCCAACGCCAATAGTTTGGCCTCATAGAAGTCAATGATGGCAGGCCATTGGGCTTTATCATAGAAGTAGGCCCCTTCCAGCTTTACCCAGATGCGACTGACGGAGACTCCGCTATCTAGCATGATGCGAGTTTCGTACATCATTTCCTCGCCCATGTGGTTGTTGAGCATGGCTTTGAATTCTTCGAATTGGTCATAAAACAAGGCACGGATTTCCTCATCCTTGAATTGCAAGTCTATGGCAAGTCCGACCTCGGGGAACGTAAGCAATCGGAAGAAAATGCCGCGCACACCCGTTCTGTAGGTTTCCCAGCGACTTCCTCCCCCGCCCAAACTTTTATGCCTGGACATGCGTTGAGTAAACAGCTTGAAAAAGGAAGTATTGAGGTCTTTTTTTTCTTCTCTCGAAAACATTTTTGAACTTCACGCTGATGCAGGTGCAATATCGGAAACTAGACGGAACTACCATCGAAAATGCCGCCGCATACGTTCTATCGTATTTGCGGAGGCACCCTGCAGCAACCTTGAGTGTGGGGTCCGATTCCCAAAACATTGGCGGCCAAACCATTTACGTCACGGTCATTGCTTTTCGACACCACGGCAAAGGCGTGCACTACATCTACCACAAACGCCGGGAACCGCTCATCAATGATATGATTACTCGCCTATTTAAAGAGGCGCAAGACAGCATAGAAACCGCTGAATTCCTTCGTGCGCAAGAGGTGAACATCCCCATCACCATAGATGTGGACTACAACGAAGATGAGCAATTTGCCTCCCACAAACTCATCCCCATGGTCAAAGGATGGATCCTAGGTCTAGGGTACACGATGAACACCAAGCAAAACATCCAAATTGCGAGCATAGCCGCCGACCACCTGTTGTAGGTGTGACTCAGCGCACAGCCCATTGCAAGGACAAGCACGAGTTTTGTCGCTCTAAACGCAAAGAACAATATGGGACTACTCTCCTTCTTATTCGGTGGCGGCAAACGCCAAGAAAGACTTCAATCAGCCATTGCCGGTGGCGCACCTATTATCGACGTACGTACCCCAGGGGAATTCGCCCAAGGTCACGCCAAGTGAGCCCAGAATATCCCGTTGAATGTATTTGAAAAGAATATTGCCAAGATCGCTAAGAAAGGTGGTCCTGTAGTGCTGTGCTGCCGCTCAGGCGCACGTGCTGGCAATGCGCAAGCCATGCTTCAGAGCAAAGGCATTGAAGCCATCAATGCAGGGCCTTGGCAGGTGGTTGTAAAGGCTCAAAAAAGTTAAGCATACAGCGGTCTCAAATGAGATTTGGACCCTAACTTTGCGGTCAAATCTTTTTTGACATGCGTAACGTTTTCCCCTACCTAACCGTCGCATTTTTCATCTCTCTTTCGAGCGGTGCTCAAAACTTTGGAACACTTCAAGGCGAAGCTCTTGATGCACTGAACCTCAGTCCATTGGATAATTGGACTGTGGAAGTTATTCGAGGTGATTTTACCCAACAAACGACCGTAGATGCTGAGGGTGGATTTGTATTCGAATCTCTCCCTACCGGCTTGTACAATGTACGTGCTATAAGCCCGTCGGGGCAAATTCAAACTTTACACGAAGTACAGATTCGCTCGACCAAGCCTGAATCTGTGAGTTTGTTGGTGGAACGCATCACCTCTTTAGACGAGGTCGCCGTACGTGCCGATGCCTTCCATCGTACTCCGGAAACACCTTTGAGTATTAAGAACATTAACCGCTCTGAAATGATGCGCATGCCGGGAGCTGTACTAGATTTAAGTAAGGTTATTCAGAATTTTCCGGGCGTTTTGCCCAAACCTTCCTTCGGCTACGCAATTGCCATGCGTGGTGGAGCGCCGAACGAGAACAGATACTTGTTGGACGGGATTTCTCTTCCAACCGTGAACCACTTTAGCATCCAAGGAGCCTCGGGAGGCGCGGTGAGTCTTATTAACCTAGATCATATCCAAGGAATGGATTTAGTGACCGGTGGTTTTCCTGCGGATGTAGACGATGCCTTATCCGGGGTGCTTCAGTTGGAAGGACGTAATGCACGCGGCGATCGCTGGGGTATGCGTGCTACACAAGGCGGAACGGATTATGGCCTGACGCTCGAAGGACCTGTGGGCGACAAGACATTGATCACCATGAGTGGTCGCAACAGCTTTTCTCAACATTATTTCAAGCTGTTCAATATTCCGGTATTGCCCACATATCAGGATGCGCAGTTGCGTGTTCATCATAAAATTGGGCCCAGAAA